>JADGFH010000142.1 GCA_016743925.1 Labilibaculum sp. | reverse complement strand
AGACAGAGCTTTAACGGCTAAGGCATCTCCATAAACTTCAATAAATCCATTTACCACATCAATGTGAGCATCTAAATCTTTCACCCACAATATTGAATATTCATCGAAAGTTTTTAAATCTCCAGTCTTATAAAAAGCCACCAATTTAATCAAAGATTCTTTCTGAAGGTCACTGTCGGCAACAGGAATTGCTTTTTCCAACCAAAACACAATCTTCTCGATCGCTTCGGTGTACATTCCACCAACTTTCCATGTTTTTTCAATCAACTTCCCGTCTTCCTTCACCAACTTAGAATTCAAACCTGCAGATATTGGTCTTTCCGGATCTCCTTTATCCATTTTCGCATAAAAGTCTTCCACTTCCTTCTCACAAACAGCCTCGTAGTAGTTATTAGCTGAATCTTGAATTAAATCCAAATCAGGATCCAACACAACTCTTTTAGCATCCACTTCCTCATCAAATAATACCGGAACCAACCTGCTGATTAAGCCAACAACATCCTCTCCTTTTAATAAAGGCAGTAACTCATGATTTGTATTACTCAACATTTCTCCAAAATACTCCTCCGAGAATTTCGGCATGAACTTATCCATTGAATAATGATGATGAATTCCGTTCGAGAACCAAACACGTTTGGTATAGACGGTGAAACTTTTAAATTCTTCGCATTCCCTGTCTCCATCGTAAGATTTAAGAATCGCTTCCATAGTACGACGAATACTCAGGTTATTCTTATTGTTTTGGTCAAATAAAATATCGCGACCACAACGAGCAGCTTCCGCCAAATAATAAATTAATTCTTTTTGGTGCAAACTCAAATTCTCAAATCCAGGGACTTGATATCTTAATATTTTAATGTCGGCAAACTGTTCTGTTTGATATTGGAAATTTTCGCTCATTTTATTTATTTCTTACATCTACATTTTCAACTAAGACCCATTTTCCTTTGCGATATTCTATAGCATCATAAGAAAAATCAGGACCATAATATTCAAATTGATTTTGATATATTGGTTTTGAGGGAGCCAAATGATCAAATACAAAACGTTTTGCCTTTTCCTCATATTGAATTGTCATTCTAGCTTGCTTAGCATATTCAAAAACAACTCGATTCAATACTTTACCTCTCCAAAAAATTAGTGGCGAGCCAAAACTAAGCTTACCTTTGTTATCAATGTTTAGTATTTCAATTAACTTCTTGCTTGTCTGATAATTATTCCCATCCCATCCTAATAAGAAATAGGAACGACTGCCTTTTTGCTTAATTGGAATAATCTGATAGTAAAGTGCTCCTCCCCAATCCGTAATGGAATATTGCTTCATCATATCCATATCAGAAGTTGAATCAAGCAACTTCTCCACACGAATAGATTTCTTCTCTTTAATTTGAAGAATTCCAAAATATCGATAAGTGCCATCACTCAACACGCAGTTCCAATTATACACTCGTAGCAAATCATCTGGCGAAGTCAATTTCCCCATATTAGCTAATTCGGTAAAAGGATAAACAAAGCTCTCCTCATTCGTCAATATCTCCAGAAATCCATCCTCAATTTTATTACAAATAGTCAACTTTAGAGAATCTGTATCAGCCTTTAGTAAGCTTTCAAAATTACGAGCAAGTTCTTTCTCTTTTCCTCCTAAATCAATTTGAGCAAAAACATTAGACGCTAAAAACATTGCAAAAACAATAAGCAACAGCTTTCTCATAGACTATTTGTTTACTTTATTCATAGCTTGAATAAGCATCTTTGAAGCATCGTGAATTTCTTCATCGGTAATATTTAAAGGTGGTGCAATTCGATATGCATCATCACAAAATAGGAAAGCATCCATAATAACTCCAATCTCATATGCTTCCTTCATAATCTTAAGCATAATCTCTTTCGATTCTACGATCACTGCAATAAAAAGCCCTAACTGACGGAAACCTTTTACCATTGGGTGATCTTTTAATAATTCAACGAAAAGTTCTCCTTTTCGCTGTACATCAGCTACAATATTCTCTTCCAACAACACTTCTAAAGAGGCTTTTGCTGCCGCACAACAAACCGGATGACCTCCAAAAGTTGTGATGTGCCCAAGCATTGGATTACTCTTAAAAGAATCCAATATTTTCTTATCGGATATAAAAGCACCAACTGGCATTCCACCACCCATAGCTTTCGCCAAGCAAAGAATATCAGGAACTACATCAAAATGCTCAAAGGCAAACAATTTACCTGTTCGACCAAAACCCATCTGCACTTCATCAAAAATCAATAAAGCACCCATTTCGGTACACTTAGCACGTAAAGCCTGAATATATTCTTTCGATGGAATAATCATCCCTCCTTCAGATTGAATTGGCTCTAAAATTACACAAGCTGTTTTCTCAGTAATCTGGTCTAAATCAATACTATTACCAAATTCGATCATACGAACATCTGGTAACAATGGTCGAAATGCATTTTTCATTTCTTCATCGCACAAAACGCTTAAAGCACCATGAGTACTACCATGATATGCTCTTGTGAAATAAATAATTTCAGATCGTCCAGTATAACGCTTCGCTAATTTAAGCGCACCTTCATTAGCTTCACTACCTGAATTAACAAAATAAACGGAATTTAAGCTTTCTGGTAAGTTATTGCTAAGTAATTTAGCCAATTGAACTTGAGGGGATTCGATAAATTCTCCATACACCATTAGGTGCATATATTTATCTACCTGATCTTTTACTGCCTGACGAACTCGAGGGTGTCCGTGTCCTAGGTTACTAACAGAGACGCCCGAAACGAGATCCAAATAAGGCTTACCGTCCGGACTGTACATATATATACCTTCTGCTCTCTCAATTTCTAATGAAATAGGATAATCAGAAGTAGTAGCTACGTGTTGTAGAAATAATTGTCGATTCGTAATCATAAACAGGATTTTTATTGAACTACAAAATTCAAAAAAAATCCTGCCATTAAAAAACTATCGGGTCATTAAATTGATGTCTCCCATTAATTTATCACGATATGATTTTCCAATTGGAATAGATTTTGGTCCACCATCAGTCTCAATCACAACCGAATTGTCCTCTATAAGTTCAATTTTGCTTAAATTCACGATATAAGAACGATGGATTCGAGAGAATCGTGCAGCAGGCATCTTTTCTTCAATGGCCTTCATCGTAAAGTGAATTGTATATTTTTCTTTATATGTGTTAACAACCACATAGTTCTCTAAAGCTTCAATCCATAAAATATCATCGTAATTTAAACGAACCAAAGAAGAGTTACTCTTGATAAAAATTTCATTCTTATCCTGCATGAATCCTTCACTATTCTTGTAACGACGATTTGCCTTACTAACCGCCTTAAAAAAGCGACTGTAACTAATTGGTTTTAAAAGATAATCTGTAACATCATATTCAAATGCTTCTAAAGCATATTGTTCTTTAGAAGAAATAATAATAATCTGCGGAGTAGAATTTAAACTATTTAAAAATTCCATACCACTCATTTCCGGCATTTCAATATCCAAAAAGATTAAATCTATTGGCTCATTTTTTTTGATGTTATTAATCGCATCAATTGCACTTGGGTAGGATGCGCCAAATGATAAAAAATCGGTTCTGTCAATATAACTCTCAACAACTTTTCTTGAAAGTTTATCATCGTCAATTACAACACAATTCATATAGTGGTAGTTAATTTTTATTCAAAAAATGCGAAAATATTGTATTTATCTACGGCTAGGTAGTTTTCATCAAAAATAATAATCTTTTTACCATTTCCGAAATATTTGTGCAAAATAATCACTCCCTAAATATTTAACCTAATATATTACAAACAGAATTCAGTATAAGAATTACTCTTGCTTCTGCTTTTTAATAAATTCAGCCAAGAGTTTATCGCTTGCTCGAACCGATTTCATTAACCATTCCAACTTAAGCTCTAACGATTCATATTCAGATAATTGCCAATCTACATTTGAGCGACGAAGCTCTGTCGATAAATGATTTAAAACCAAAGCTGCACACACCGAAATATTAAAACTTTCTGTAAAACCATACATTGGAATTTTTACAAATTCGTCGGCATGATCCATCACCTCTTGCGATAGACCAGTTAGTTCTGTTCCAAAGAAAAAGGCGGCCTTCCCTTTTTCAAGATTAAAATCGGGTAAAAGGATGTCATTTGTATGAGGAGTGGTAGCAATTATACGATATCCCTCTTCTTTTAATTGCGCTATCGTACTTAGAGTATTTTTTTCTTCTTGGTTGTGTCGATGCAGATGAACCCATTTCGAGGACCCCATAACAACATCAGGATTTAGATTGTATTCATTTCTATTTTCGATTACATGTAAATCCTGAACACCAAAACAATCACACGAACGCATTACCGCACTTGCATTTTGAGGTTGAAAAATATCTTCTAGTACAATTTTAATGTAACGCGTTCGATCTGCTACATTTTTATTTAATACTTCTTTTCGATGATCACTAATAAATCCCTCAAAAAAATGAATTACTTGCTGTAAGAATTTCTTCTCCATTCACAAAAAATTAGAAACAAAAAAAAGGAGGTAGTAAAAATACACCCCCTCTAATATTTTGACTTACAATTATCTATTGTACAGAGTCCGCTAATTCAGAACCAGCTTTAAACTTGATAACTTTTTTAGCTGGAATATTAATTGGCTTACCAGTTTGAGGATTTCTACCAGTTCTAGCATCACGCTTAGAAACAGAAAATGAACCAAATCCTACAAGTGCTACTCTATCATCACCTTTTAATGCTTCAGTAGTAGTTTCGATGAATGCATCTAGTGCTTTTTTAGAATCAGCTTTAGTCAAACCAGCTTTGCTAGCAATTGCATCAATTAATTGAGCTTTGTTCATAACTTTATAAAATTTTAGGGTTAAAAATTGTTTTTAAATTTCAATCATATACAAATATAAAGGATTTCTGATGGTTTGCAAATTTCCAATAAGAAAAAATAACAATTTTAACCTTTCACTGAGTACAACATAATAAATGCAACAAAATCTATAGTATTCCCCGAAAACAATTAAATGCAGAATATTAATTAAATCATAACAGTATTTAAATAAGAATTTTATTTAACCGTGATTGCAAAACTTGTGACTACTAATATTCAATTATATTAAATCACACCATTGAATTAAATTCAAATCCAACACAAAGCTCTATTTATCAGCCCAATAAGATCATCACAACAAACATTATCACACATTTCCTTTAACGCCTAAATATTCCTAGAGATGCTAAACAGAATGATCTACATCATTATGAGATGTTTATAAAAAATGCTGTCTCGAATTAGAAACAGCATTTTAAACATTTAATCTATTTTAACAGATATGCCTTAAAATCGCTAAATTCTTTACTAATTAAAAAACTTAACTTTTTTTTCCCTAAACACTCCTGCAAATAGTCTGGAACCTTTATTTCTGTATCTAAAACCGTTTCAACCGTATCTTTAAATTTTGCTGGATGTGCTGTTTCAAGGAAAATACCAAGCTCTTCTTCCTTGTTTAGGTATTTCTTTAATCCGAGATATCCAATGGCTCCATGAGGATCTAAAATATACTTAGTCCTTTTATATACATCCAATATGGCTTCCTCTGTTTCCTCATCGGTATACCAAGCTCCACTTATATCTTTAATTACATCTGCATGCCTATCATGATACATTTCCATCATTCTGGCAAAATTACTCGGTGCTCCAACATCCATTGCATTAGAAATTGATTGAACTGATGCCTTTGGCTCATATTTACCAGAAGATAAATAATCTGGCACAACTTTGTTTTTGTTTGCGGCTGCAACAAAGGAATGAATTGGCAAACCCATTTGTTTAGCCAACAAGCCACCTGTCAAATTTCCGTAATTTCCACTCGGAACAGAAAACACCAATTTCTTATTTGTTGGTTGCATTTGCCCCCATGCATAAAAATAATAAAAACTCTGAGGCAATAAACGAGCAATATTAATTGAATTAGCTGATGTCAAATTCAATTTCTCATTTATTTCTTTATCCGCGAAAGCAGTTTTAACCAATGCCTGACAGTCATCAAAAGTACCATCAACTTCGAGAGCAGTAATATTCTGCCCCATTGTTGTCAATTGTTGCTCCTGAATTTTACTCACCTTACCTGCGGGATACAATATAATCACTTGCACACCTTCAACACCAAGAAAGCCATTTGCAACAGCACTACCGGTATCACCTGAAGTTGCAACTAAAATCGTAACATCCTCCTGGCTATTTTTAGCAAACGCACTTAAACATCTAGACATAAAACGGGCACCTACATCCTTAAATGCGCAAGTAGGTCCGTGAAACAATTCCAATGTACTGATACCTTCTTCGACAGGTACAACTGGAATTGGAAAATTAAGCACCTCCTCCGTTATTTCTTTAAGGTCAGGTTCTGAAATGTCTTCACCCACAAAATGCTTAGCTACCTCAAATCCAATTTCGGGTAAACTTAGATTAGGTAAGTTTTTAAAAAAGGCTTCACTTAATTTGGGTATTGAAATCGGAAAAAATAATCCCTTATCAGGCGCAAGACCTTTTATTACCGCTTCTTTAAAGCTATATCGTAATTCTATATTATTTGTACTAAAATATTTCACTTGTATTTCCTTTCCTGAATTTAAATCAATCTTTCATTTATCTAGTACTGCTCTCACTAAAGAATTTTAACTCCTCCATCACTGACTTTAGACACATATATTTTATAATCTAAATCAGTTCTTTTGAAAACAGTATCCATTACTGCCGCAATAACATTGGCCGTTTCTCGTCCATTTGCCAAAGCAAAAACCGAAGGTCCCGATCCTGAAATGCTGCATCCAAGAGCTCCAGCTTCCATTACGGACAGCTTTAATTCATCAAATTCTGGTATTAGTACTTTTCTTTGTGGTTCTACAATATGATCCTCTAATGAACGCCCAATTAAGGCGTAATCGGAAGTATATAGTCCAGACATCAAACCTGCAACATTCCCCCACTGACGAATTGCTTTTTTTAAAGGAATTTCTGGGGACAACAATTCTCGTGATTCTTTTGTTTTAATCTCTATTTGAGGATGAATTACAGTACACCAAAGATTCTCTGGTTGCTGAATATGAATTACATCTAAAGGATTGTAACCTCGAATTAAACAGAAGCCTCCTAAAGTAGCTGGAGCAACATTATCTGCATGTACATCTCCTGAAGCAACCTCTTCGCCCTTCATTGCAAAATCGACCAACTGCAAGCGCGAAAATGGCTTACCTAATAATTCATTAACTGCAACAACTCCTCCTGCTGCACTGGCTGCACTCGATCCAATTCCACTTCCAGGTTTAATATTCTTGATAATCTCAATATCAAAGCCTTGATCACTTCCTAAATCGTCTAATAAAGCCTGAATAGCAACACTTGCCACATTTTTCTTCGGATCTGTAGGCAAATCCTCATAATCTTTAATTGGCGCTATTATTATTTTGTTTAGATCGTTTTTCTTAACAATCATTTCGTCACCCACCCCATCAATGGCGAATCCTAATATATCGAAACCACAGCCAACGTTAGAAACACTACCTGGAGCAAAAACTTTTACACTATCTGACATCTTATTCTTTTTCTAAATGGTAATTAATTGCTTGTAATTCTAATGATATCTCCAAAAATACCTGATGCTGTAACTTCAGCTCCTGCACCGGCACCTTTAACAATTAAAGGTTGATCATCGTACCATTTCGTGTTTAGGGAAATCACATTATCCTTTCCATGTACATCATAAAATGGATGATCTGGTTTCACCTCCTGTAAACTCACATTAGCTTTACCATCTTTAAAGGAAGCGATGTAACGATATCGAATATTCTTCTCTGCCATAACAGTTCGCCATGCCTCAAAATAATCGTTATTCTCTTCTAGGTCACGAATCAAGTCCTCAGCAGTTTCACCATTCAAACATGACAAAGGAATCATTGGTTCATGCTCAACATCTTTTTCTTCCAATGCATAACCAGCTTCTCGAGATAAGATTAGTAGCTTTCTCAAGACATCCATACCACTCAAATCAATCTTTGGATCTGGCTCAGTAAATCCTTGTTCCATAGCCATCTTAACAGCCTCTACAAATGATTTACCATTGTTAAATTCATTCATTATAAAATTAAGACTACCAGAAACAACAGCCTGTATACCTACCACTTGATCTCCTGTATTTATCAAGCTATTAATGGTACTGATTACAGGCAATCCTGCACCTACATTACTTTCGAACATGAATTCAACATTGTGCTTTTTAGCCGCTGCCTTAATTCTTAAGTAGTTCTCGAAATCAGAAGAAGCAGCAATTTTATTACAAGCCACAATAGAAACAGTTGAATTTAACACTTGCTGATAAACTTTACTTACCTGCTCACTAGCTGTAATATCAATAAATACAGAGTTACGAAGATTGGCTTGATCCATTCGCTTTACAAACTCTTGCAAATCGGCAGTCTCAGACTCATTCTCCAACTTTTGCTGCCAATCTTGAAGCATATCTTCATCAGCTGCAAAATACATTTTACGACTATTAGTTACAGCACGTACAACTAATTGCAAACCCTTCTCTTCAATTAAATAGTTGTACTGATTATCGATAAACTCCAATAGCTTTTTACCTACATTACCTACTCCAGCAATGTATAAATTGATTTTCTTATGTGTTGAAATGAAAAAATCCTCATGAATAACATTCAATACCTTTTTCACATCGTAGGTTGGTACCATAAAGGTGATGTTAAGCTCATTTCCTCCTTGAGCCATGGCACGAATATTCACTCCATTCTTACCTAGAACACTAAATACTTTCCCAGAAATACCTGGCGTAAATCCCATATCTTCACCAACAACAGCAACAATTGATAAATTTTCTTCTACCAATGGTTCGTTAACCAAATTCATTCCGATTTCCATTTCGAATTCAGAACGAACAGCTTCTATTGCTAAATCTTTATCATCTTCGTGAATACCTACACTCATACTGTGCTCCGAAGAAGCCTGAGTAATTAGAATTACATTAATTTTATTTTGAGCCAAACAAGTAAAGAAACGAGAAGCAAATCCACTAATCCCAACCATACCACTACCCGACAAGGTAAATAGGTTGACGTTATTTACAGAAGACAATCCTCTTACAATAGATCGCTCACTTTTAGGCTTCGTAGTTATTATAGTTCCCTTATCATCAGGCTCAAAGGTGTTCTTGATTCGAACGTTAATCTTATTCTGTAAAACTGGAATTAATGTCGGAGGATAAATTACCTTGGCTCCAAAATGCGAAAGTTCCATTGCTTCCTGAAAAGACATTTGCTCAATAGGAATCGCTTGAGATACTAGCCTTGGATCTGCAGTGTACATTCCACTAACATCCGTCCAAATTTCTAATTCAGAACAATTCAACCCTGCTGCTAAAATAGAAGCGGTATAATCAGATCCGCCACGGCCTAATAAGGTTAACTCTCCATTTTTCCCTGAAGCAATAAAGCCTGGAAAAACCGCAACTTGAAAATTCTCCTTTTTTACTGCTTTAAGATTTTCATTGGTTTCTTTACTATTTAAAAATACACCTTTCCCATTCTGAGTTTTAATGTACTTTCTAGAATCGAAACACTTCGCATTCATTCCAGACTCTATAAGATAAGCAGAAAAAATTAGCGATGACAAGATCTCTCCTGTCCCCATTACTGTATTTTTTATCTTCTCGGATATTTCTTCTAACAGATAAACACCTTGAAATAACTCCTTCAGCTCATCAAACTTTTTCGAGACTTTAGCTTTTATCTCTTCAGGCACCTTTAATTCATTCGTTACCTGATCGTGTCTTTCTCTTAATTTTAAGAGAGCAAGTTCATACTCTTTGTTCCGCTGACTCGCAAGATTAATACACCTTTCCAACTCATCGGTAACTCCACCAAATGCTGAAACAACTACAACTTGCTTACAGTTGGCATAATCCCTTTTTATAATTTTCTGTACACGCTTACAATTCCCTGCATTAGAAACTGAGCTTCCTCCAAATTTTAAAACCTTCATTTTTAGTTTCCTTTAAATAGCCTTCTCTCCCTACAAATGTCAAGTTAGCTATCGGTTGATATAATTTTGGTTACAAGATATTTTGATGCAAAATGATAAAATACAATTAAGTATCTATTCAAAATTTTGCACATGGTACAAAATACCTTAATGATTTTTGAGTAATCAACTACTCACCTATGGCGATATGTAATAATTTAACCCCCTAAAGGGTAGTTGTAGTAGTTGTGGTAATGGTAGAAATAGTACAAATAAAAATTTTAGACATAGACATTCGCATGCTGGTATTCAACATGTTCATTTCAATCGCTATGTTATTTATTTGTTTCAAAAAATCTATTCTCCATCTTTAAGTAGGTCAAATATATGGTTTTTTTCTTAATAGCACTAGCAAGGAGGGATTCTTTTCTTTTGTTTAGCTATTTTTTTTCCTTGCCTACCATTAAAATAAGATGATCAATAATAATATCTACTTTTTTCAATACAGCACCCTTATTTTCACATCAATCATCTTTGTTTTTACAATATTAAAC
>JADGFH010000913.1 GCA_016743925.1 Labilibaculum sp. | reverse complement strand
AAGCTGACTACTGCATTGCATTAGTCAGCTTTTTTTTGCTTTCTATTATTCCTATTATTTAAAAACACTTCTATTTCTGCAAGCTGATAACCAAAATCAGCGAGCCACTCTAACGCCTTACTTTCCTTCATAAAAATCTTTGTTTTCGCAGATATGTTTCTTAGAAAAAAAGAAAAAATATAGGCTTGCATAATCTGAAGAAATTTAGGCTTAACAATTACAGCATTGTGTCCATAATTTAAACTATCTGAAAGTTTAAGAATCGATTTATTAATTTGTTTCGAAACAGAGGGATGTGGTAAAATTAACTCTGTTAAATCACATAGAGATGCAAAACGATCTTGCGAATATTTTGCAATCATCTCATCTATCGTCTTTTCAAAAAAATCGGCACCTGTTTTATCTTGTATGCCTTTAACTTTTAAGTAAGCCACATTTTGATACAAACGGACACTAAACTCATCATTATCAATTATGATTTCCATCTTATCTCAATTTTACTAATAAATATAACAAATCCAAACCTGTTAAACACAACAAAAATTCATTTAAAAAAATCTGATTAACTAAATGCTGATCTTAATATCAAATGATTGAAATAAGGTTAAAAGGAAAATAAATACACTTACAAATTCTATATTTGTGCCAATTTGTCGGAAGACACCACATTGGCAGGTTATTTGTTAACTATTGCCAGATTAATACAAGAACGAAAAAATCATTGAAAAATGACAAAAGATAAAAGCAAATCAAAAAAAGAAGACGTGCAAGATAAAGAAGTTGAAACTACTGAAAATCAAACCGTAGAGGATACTACTACTGTAGAGGAGCCTAAAGTAGAAGAGAAAAAAGAGAAGAAGAAAACCAAGAAATCAGCCAAAGAAAAGAAAGCTGATGAATTGGAAGAGTTAGGACAAAAGCTTCAGGAGATGAATGACAAGTATGTACGTTTGTCAGCTGAATTTGACAACTACAGAAAAAGAACCTTGAAAGAAAAAATGGAGCTAACCAAATCGGCTAGCGAAAAGGTTCTTATCAATATTCTTCCTGTAAAAGATAATTTCGAACGTGCTTTAAAATCAATCGATGATACTAAGGACATTGAGGGTTTAAAAGAAGGTGTAAATTTAATTTACAATAACTTCAACGAATTTATTACCCAAAATGGTGTAAAAGAAATTGAGGCTATTAATACAGAATTCGATACTGATATTCACGAAGCAATAACTAAAATCCCAGCTCCAAGTAAAGATCTAAAAGGTAAAGTTGTGGATTGTGTAGAAAAAGGATATTACCTTAATGACAAGGTGATTCGTTTTGCTAAAGTTGTTGTAGGAGAATAAGGAAATTCAAAATCTAAGCTGAGAAAAAAATGTCGAAAAGAGATTATTACGAAGTATTGGGAGTTTCCAAGTCAGCCTCGGAAGCAGAATTAAAGAAAGCCTATCGCAAGAAAGCAATTCAGTTCCACCCTGATAAAAATCCAGATAACAAGGAAGCGGAAGAGAGTTTTAAAGAAGCTGCTGAAGCATACGAAGTATTGAGCAGTGGTGAAAAACGTCAGCGATACGACCAATATGGTCACGCAGGAGTTGGCGGAGCAGCCGGCGGTGGTTTCGGTGGTGGCGGAATGAATATGGAAGACATATTCTCTCATTTTGGCGACATTTTTGGTGGCGGTGGAGGCGGCGGAAGCTCGTTCTTTGGTGGCGGTTTTGGCGGTGGCGGACGCAGCTCACAAAGAGTTAATCGCGGAAGCAACTTAAGAGTTAAAGTTAAATTAACTTTACAAGAAATTTCCGAAGGTGTTGAAAAGAAAATAAAAGTTAAGAAACACATAGAGTGTAATGCTTGTAATGGTTCCGGTGCTAAAGGCGGATCTTCTTTTTCATCTTGTTCAACCTGCCATGGTTCTGGTCAGGTTACTCGAATTCAGAATACTATTCTAGGGCAAATGCAAACTGCATCAACTTGCCCATCTTGTAGTGGTGAAGGAAAAATCATTACAAATAAATGTGGAAGTTGTGCTGGTGAAGGTATTGTTCGCGACGAAGAAGTTATCACGATTAACATTCCTGCTGGTGTTGCCGAAGGAATGCAGCTATCGGTTAGCGGTAGAGGTAATGCTGCTCGAAGAGGTGGTGTTAACGGGGATCTATTGATTCTTGTTCACGAAGAAGAACATCCAGAATTAGTACGTGATGAGAACGATTTATTATACAATCTATTCATTAGTATACCTGATTCTATTTTGGGAACTGCTGTTGAAATTCCAACCATCGAAAACAAGGTTAAAGTTAAGATTGATGCAGGCACCCAACCAGGAAAAATACTTCGCTTAAGAGGAAAAGGTTTACCTGATATTAATGGATATGGTAG
>JADGFH010000912.1 GCA_016743925.1 Labilibaculum sp. | reverse complement strand
CCTATAAAATAATTATCTTCGAAAGGTAAACAATTCCAATTATGAGATTAAAATCTACGTCATTTAAAATTCTATTGTTTCTTATTTTAACCATAACAATAGACAACTTTGCATTTGGTCAAAAATTATCCCAGAATGCTGAAATTAGTCTACTAACCTGCTCTCCAGGAGATGAATTGTATTCCCTTTACGGACATTCAGCCTTGCGAATAAAAGACACAGACAATAAGCTCGACATAGTATTTGGATATGGTACTTTTAATTTCAACACACCAAATTTCTACACCAAATTTGCAAGAGGAAAGTTAGACTACATGCTATCCTATAGTCCAACTGATCGTTTTAAGCAAGAATATACTGATGATAAAAGAGGGATAGTAGAGCAAATACTCAAGCTTGATTCTATAGAAAAACAACAATTATTCAATGCCTTAGTAAGCAATTACAAGCCTGAAAACAGATATTACAAATACGATTTCCTTTTCGATAATTGCTCAACTAGGATTAGAGATATTGTTAAAGCAAATATTAATGGAGAGTTAGTTTTTAATACTAAGGTTACAACACCCAAATCATTTTGGAATCTACTTGATCCTTTTATGGCTAAGAGTAGATGGATTTTTTTAGGAATACATCTTGCCTTAGGAATTCCTTGCGATGACCTTGCTACTCCATATCAATATATGTTTCTACCAGATAACATGATGGATGGGTTTAGTGAAGCCAAAATTATTCGAGGTAATATAAAAACCGACCTAGTAGAATCAACGAAGATTATACTAGAACCAAGAATCCAACTCCACACAACTGTATGGTATAAAAGGCCAGTATCTGTTTTTGGATTTATTACAATTATTGGCTTATTTTTAAGTCTGTATTATTCTACGAAGAAGAAAAACCTGTTTGTGCTTGATACCATTCTATTTGGAGCTTCTGGACTTCTAGGATGGGTGATTATCTTTTTATGGTTCTTCACCGACCATCAAGCTACAGGGCCAAATTGGAATATCATATGGGCATTCCCTCTTCATTTTCCATTGGTTTTCACACTACTCAGAAAAAGAGCAAGCTTGTTTTCATACTATTACTTCCTACTCCATATGGTAGTTTTAGGTTTGATTCTAGCAATTTGGCCATTTTTCCCGCAATCATTTCCAAATGAAATATTGCCATTTATAGTCCTTTTACTAATTCGCTCAATTTATATTATCAAAAAACTTAGAAACAAGTTAATCTAATGGAAACAGTAAACGAAAACCTCACAACATATAAAGAGTGCTTTCAAATTGGCTCTTTCGATACTGACTTAAACGGAAAAGCCAAACTAACAAGTATTTGTAATTACTTACAGGAAATAGCGGGAAATCATGTCGATTTAATCCACCAAGGAGTAGATGACTTAAAGGCTAATAATATGGCATGGGTACTCTCTCGGTTGCGATTAAAAATGCTTCACTTTCCAGTTTGGAAAGATAAAATTGAAATTAAAACTTGGTCGATTGGAACAGATGGTCTTTTTGGGAATCGAGAATTTGAAATTTCTAATTCAAGAGGTGAAACCATTGCAATAGCAAGCTCATCCTGGTTAGTTATTAATACCTTAAATAAAAGACCAGTACGACCACAAAAAATTGTAGAGAACATGCCTATGAATATGGCAAGTCCACTTTTTGAGAATAGTCTTGGTAAACTTCAAATCAACGAGGAGCTTTTTCCCAAGGAAAACATCTTAATTCATTATAGTGATATCGATATTAACCAACATGTAAACAATGTGAAATACATTAAATGGATTATTGATTCATGTCCACTCGAGCTTCTCACCCATAAAGAAATTGAACAATTAGAAATTAATTTTTTACATGAAACAAAACTGAATGATGAGTTAAAGATATTTCAATCTAATCCAACAAATCGCTCAGAAATAGTACTTAAAAACAACAACACGAATCGAGAGCACTGTCGTGCGATAATAAACTGGAAGTAAACTATGAACGCAATTTTATCGAACCTTGAATTCGCATTTTACCATCTAATTTCCTTTTCATCCTTTGAACCATTTATGATTTTGGTATTATTTGGTATTACATTTCAACTAAAGGATTGGAAAGCATACTTATCTCTATTATTAGCATTAAGCATTGGATCTATTGTTGGTCTCTTAGTATGTAATATAGATATTCTAAATTTATCAAGAGCTACAATTAAATTACTTTTGGCAAGTGCCATACTTGCACTCGGTGTACAAAATTTAATGGCTAGTAATAACTCTGCTTCTACCCTTCGCTACAATTTCTTTGCATTATTGGGAATAATACTAGGCATTGGAATTCACCTTCACTACCAAAGACATTCAGGAAGTGGTTTTTCAATCTATCCT
>JADGFH010000911.1 GCA_016743925.1 Labilibaculum sp. | reverse complement strand
ATTTTAGACTTGCTCCTAAAGCTAATTTTTCTGATAAGACAAATAGATATTTTTCTTTATTTAGTAATTTTGCTTATGAATATGATAAGAAATATATCCTTACAGGTAATATTCGTTTAGATCAAACAAATTTATTTGGCCAAGATGATAAGTATAAATATCGTCCGATTTGGTCAGCAGCTACTGCTTGGAATATTACGAATGAAGATTTTTTCAATGTTGATGCTATATCATACCTAAGACTTAAAGCTAGTTTTGGCTATACAGGTAACGTAAACAGAAACCATAGTCCATATCTTAAAATGAGAGCTAATTCAGACTCTCAAGGCAATATATCAGCTACTATTTTAAGTCCATCAAATGATAAGCTAAGATGGGAGAAAACTGAAATGACTAATATTGGTCTTGAATCTCGTTTCTTTAATAACAAGCTAGGATTTAATATTGAATTCTATAGTAAAAAAGGAACTGATTTATTAGCAAATATTCCTTTAGATCCTACTTATGGGTTTCCTTATGCTACGATTAATGCATCATCAATGAATAATACAGGATTTGATGCGACTATGTTTGGTATAATCACTAATAAAAATGATTTAAAAATTCAAACTTATCTTAATCTGAGTCATAATAAAAATAAAATCACTAAATACTATGATAAAGCACCAAGAGCGAGTTCATTAGTATATAAATCTGCTCATCTGGAAAATACAGCATATGATGCGATCTATGTTTATAAATGGGCTGGATTAGATGAGACAGGCTTTCCTACTTATTATAATGAAGAAGGTGAAGTTACTAAAGGATTATTATCAAATTTCGAAAATTCATCAAGAACAGTTAAGAAGTTAGGAACTTATAATCCTACTGTTTATGGATCTTTTAATCCTATAATTAAATATAAAAATTTAAAATTAAGCGCAGTTGTATCTTACAAATTTGGGCATTATTTTAAAACACCCGGATTCACAGAAGGAACTAGAGGTTTTGTACACGGTGATTTAACAAAAGTTTGGAAAGAAACAGGTGATGAATTAATTACAGATATTCCAAGATTAAGAACAAGTATTACAGATCCAACTTCAGATATGTATCAATATAGTAGCAATCTGTTTGAAAAGGCTGATAATATAACATTAAGTAATGTGAATTTTAGCTATACGGTACATGATTTGTCAGTATTTAAAAAAATAAAATTTGAAATTCAAGCCAATAATTTAGGTCTTTTATGGGCTGCAAATAAAGATGGAATCGACCCAAATTTATATACCAACTATAAAAGAGGTAGTCTACAGGCAAGAGCCCCACGAAAAACAACTTACGTAGCTTCAATAAAATTAAACTTTTAAGATATGAACAAATTAATTTTAATATTATTGACATGTGTTTTATTCTCATGTGATAATTATTTAGACATAAAACCAAAAGGAGATCTTATTCCGACAGAAGTAGAAGAATATGATTATATCCTTAATGGTGCTGATATGCGATCTTCAACAGAGATTCAACATTTTCTTAATGATCAAACAGTACCTTGGATGGAAGGTATGTTAGGACTCAGTCTAAGAAGAATGTATAGATATGAAGATCAATATTATACAGAAACGGAAGATGACAATGATTGGAATTCTTCATATAAAACAGTATTCGTTTGTAATACCATTATTGACGAAATGACTGATTTTGAGGAAAGTATTGATCAAAAACGGATTTTAGCTGAAGCTAAATTACATCGAGCTTATAAATTTTTCCTACTTGTTAATATATATGGGAAGCATTATAATGAATCAAGTGCATCAAGTGATCCTGGAATACCTTTAATATTAACATCGGATCTTTCACAGTCTTATACGAGAGCTACAGTACAAGAAGTATATGATGTAATTATTAACGATATAACTGAATCTATTCCTAATTTACCTGCTACTCAAAAAAATCGAGTAAGACCAAGTAAGGCTGCTGCTCATGGATTTTTGAGTCGTGTATATCTTTATATGCAGAATTTCGAATTAGCACAGACAAATGCTGAATTATCATTAGGATATTATGATCGTATACATGATTTAACTTTAGGTTGGTATCCTGAATTAATAGAACAAAATAAAGAATTAACCTGGGCAAAAACTGCTTTAAATGATATTAAGTTTAATCGTTATAGTTTTTTATTTTTAGGTTTTAATGGTCAAAATATGCCTGATTTTAAAATAGGAGATGCTAGAGCTAGTAAATTTTTAAATTTTGGTGCAGTTAAATATTATTCAAATACAAACAGATTAGCTGGAGTATCGGTTCCTGAATTGTATTTAAATATTGCTGAATGTAAAGCAAGGAAAGGAGAAGTACAATCAGCTCTTGATGATCTAGATCATATTAGAAAATTCA
>JADGFH010000910.1 GCA_016743925.1 Labilibaculum sp. | reverse complement strand
GTCGGTTGATTGTAATTTTTGCAATCCCTTCGAAAAATTCGAATTTAATGTCTTCGTATTCTTTAATGGTAGTCCAGTTTCTTGTTGTCATACCTTTGTTTTTATATTTTTAAAATAATTTATTAGTACTTGATCATTCACCGTTCTCGGTGTCTTGATTTCTAAAACTGCCGCTTTCTCATTTGCAGCATAAAAGTCTGGTAAAATATTTTCAACCTCATCTTTATTTTCGGCATAAAAATAATCTAAACCATATGTTTCCGCCAATTTATCGGCTTTATAATCTTGAACTGTTTCAAAATATTCTTCTAATTCATCCACTCCCGATGGTCCTGATATAAACCGAAAGATTCCTCCTCCTCCATTATTTATTAGGATAATTTTAATATTTGCCTGTAAATATTTATTCCACAAGGCATTTGAATCGTAGAAAAAACTAATATCACCCGTAATAAGAGTCGTAATTTTATTATTCACCAATGCTGCACCAACTGCAGTCGATGTACAACCATCAATTCCGCTAGTACCTCTGTTCGAATTGTAAGTTAGATGATTTGACATCTTAAAAAGCTGAGCATATCGCACTACTGATGAGTTAGCCAGATGCAAATTTCCATTTTCAGGAATTGCTTTTAAAATCCCTTCAAAAGCCTTCATATCACTCCATTCTAATCCCTCCAAATAATTTGCATGCAAGTCCGAAACTTTGATATCTCTGGCTTTCCAAAAATCAGCATATGAACTATCCGATGGTTTTATTCTTGGTGACAATTGCTTAAAGAATGAAGCTGGAGTAACATCAATATGAGATGTTAAACTTTTAAATGTATCAATATAATGATCCTCTTGTCCTATAAACCAATGTTCTTTTGATCGGTTATCCCTTAAAAATGATTTGATCATTTTAGAAACCAAAGGGCCACCAAAATTAATCAATAAATCAGGGGTAAAATCTTCTAATTCGTCTTCATTTATTGAACAGATTACTCTATCGACACAAGGTAAAAACTCTTTATTCTGAAGATTAGATACCGACTCGGTAAGAACTACAACATTTTTGTTCTGAGCTAATTCCGATAGTAATTCATTTAAGTCAGCTTGTGGGTGCAGCAGACCTGCTAAAATTAATATTTTTTGAGTTGAATTAAAAATATCAGCAATTGCATCTATTGTATCATCACTTAACGCATCAACAGCGTTAATTTTACCAATTACTCTTTCATTTGTGTCTGGATATTTCTTCACTCCATACAAAGGTTCTCGCAAAGGAAAATTAATATGTACTGGACCAATTCTTCCAGTAAGTGTTTTTGTTAAAGCCTCGTTCACCATTCTGTTTAAATACCAGCAATCATCTGGATCATTAGCATCTAATGGCAATTGATAGCTTGCTTTTACAAATTCGCCAAATACATTTACCTGTGGCAAAGCCTGTGAATCATCCTGCCCGATCCATTCCGCTGGTCTATCTGCTGATATCACTACCAAAGGGATTCTTTGATAAAATGCTTCAGCTATTGCTGGTCCATAATTTAATAAGGCAGTTCCTGAAGTACAAACCAATCCAACTGGTTTGCGAGTTTGTTGAGCAATCCCAAGAGCAAAATAAGCCGCGCTTCTCTCGTCGACAATTACCAAGCTTTTAATTCGTTGATCTTTCGCAAAAGATATACTTAAAGGAGCGTTACGAGAGCCTGGCGAAACAATAACATATTCCATTCCCTTTGCCCAACAGATATCAATTAATTCTTTAACACCTTTAATATCCGAGTATATTCGCTCCATATCTATATTTTTGTTCTTGTTCTATTGCAACAATAAACCAATTTACCGCGCAAGTAGTGTAAATATGCTCAAATTTAAAATAAATTATTGGGCTTCCCTTACTTCGTAATCACATTCAATAATGTTTGAGCTTTCAAACAGGTTTCTTCCCATTCCTTCTCTGGAATTGAATCTGCAGTTATCCCACCTCCAACAAAAAGAGCCATCTGATTTTCAAGAACTTTCATACTTCTTAAATTCACAAAAAAAGAAAAGTTATTCATCGAATTTATTGGACCCAAATAACCCGCATAATATTCTCTATCGTGCTTTTCGAGCTTCTTAATTAATGCAATGGCTTTTGTCTTGGGCAATCCACAAACAGCAGGAGTCGGATGAAGATCCTTGACAAAGTTTGACAATTGATCAAAGTTCATCTTTAAAGACAAACAGTAGCTCGTTTTTAAATGCACAACATTTCCTGCCTGAACCGTTATTGGACCTTCTCTATTAATTTCGTTTAACTGATGTTCTTCAAAAATATTTTCAATATATCGGCTAACAAAAGCCTGTTCATTCACTTCTTTTTCTTTCCAATGAATTTGATCTATTGGCCTAC
>JADGFH010000141.1 GCA_016743925.1 Labilibaculum sp. | reverse complement strand
CTTGTAGTAACTTATCTCAGTATTGCCACCTTTAAGAAAGCTAGTGCTCAAACAGAGATCATCTATGTAAACCAGGATCAGAAACTGGATGAGGTGATTGTGAGTGCACTGAGAACACCCGTAACGTACTCTCAGGTTGCCAGAGTGGTAACCGTAATAGAGAGAGATGAAATTAATGCGGCACCGGTACAGAGTGTGCAGGATCTTTTGGAGCATCTGCTGAATGTAGATGTACGACAGAGAGGAAACCATGGAGTGCAGGCCGACGTGAGTATTCGCGGGGGTAGCTTTGATCAAACCATGATTCTGCTAAATGGGGTGAACATCACCGATCCCCAGACAGGTCACTTGAGTATGAATCTCCCGGTAGATCTGGAAAGTATTGAGCGTGTTGAAATTCTTCAAGGACCTGGCGCTAGAGTTTTCGGTCCCAATGCGTTTAGTGGAGCCATCAATTTTATTACCGGTACTAAAAGTAAAAATAATATTAAGCTTGCTGCCAGCACAGGAGCAGATGGTTTTTACTCCTTGTCAGCAGGAACAACATATCTTACAGGGCCTCTTAAATCGTACTTTGCCCTAGGTTGTAAAGCCAGTGATGGGTATATCGAAAATACTGACTTTACATCTACAAATCTTTTTTATCAGGGACAGCTAACAACCTCCGAAGGAGATCTAGATCTTCAGCTGGGATATAATGCCAAGGGATTTGGAGCCAATAGTTTTTATACACCTGCATACCCAAATCAATATGAGGAAAATAAAACCACATTTGCTAGTTTACGTTTTTCGACAAATGGCAAGGTGAAATTTACCCCTGTAGTTTATTGGCGTCGCCATCAGGATCGTTTTGAACTTTTTCGCAATAATCCTGCTTCATGGTATTCGTCGCACAACTACCATTTAACGGATGTTTATGGTACAAATATGAATACTAGCTTTAATTGGTCTTTGGGAAAGAGTTCGATTGGTGTGGAATTCAGATCAGAGAACATTTGGAGTAATGTATTGGGCGAGGAGACGGATGAACCCATAAAGGTGCCTGGGGAGACTGGAGCTTTCTTTACAAAGCAGCACACTCGTACCAATATGAGTTATTTTCTGGAGCACAACATCTATTTCGATCGATTGACCATTTCTGCAGGAATCATGGCAAATTGGAATTCTGATTTGGGGCGGAGCTTTAACTTCTATCCAGGTGTGGATATGAGTTATCAGCTAAAAGGAAATCTGAAATGGTATGCCTCTTTGAATCACTCTTTGCGTATGCCTACCTTTACAGATCTTTACTATACAGGTCCCACAAATATTGGTAATGCTGATCTTAAACCCGAGGAGGCAACCACCTGGGAAAGTGGATTTAAATATGACAATCACTTATTCAGGGCGCATGCTTCCATCTTTTATCGCAAGGGGACTAATATGATCGATTGGGTGAAGACAAATGCAGAAGATAAGTGGCAAAGTCAGAATCTAACGGAAATAAATACTCTGGGACTGGAATTTTCAGCACAACTGTATCCAAGAGCAATTTGGGATGAAGACTTCCTCTTGAAGAGTTTGAAAATGACTTATGGTTATCTGAATATGGATAAATTTTCTGATGAATTTATCTCTCAGTATGTGCTAGATAATCTTAAACACAAGTTGACCCTTACTACGGACCATGTGATTTGGGGTGATTTGGGTGCTTCATGGAGCGTCTCTTATCAGGATCGCGAAGGAGGATATCTTTATTACGATAAAACCAATAGCACTTACGGAGAGGAACGTAGCTATTCTCCTTTTTGGTTAATGGATGGTCGTATTTATTACCAACGACCTTCCTATACGCTGTATGCAGAGGCTTCTAATATTTTAGATAAGGAGTATTTCGATAGAGGTAACATTACGCAACCTGGCAGATGGTTACGAGTAGGGATAAAGGTAAATCTTGATTTGTAGCGTTTTACTTCAATACCAATAATGATGTCTACATTAAACTGAACCAAGGAGTTTGGAGCGTAAATTCCTGCTGATAATCCAATTCATATTAGGGAGTATGAAAATATTAGTCAGCCTAAGAAATATAAAGATCTATCAGATTTCGAGTTCTTAGAGTTGCTAAAATCGAAGGAATAGATTCATTTAATCAATAAAAACCCTCTGAATCTTGCTTCAGAGGGTTTTGTATTTCTATCATCAATATAAATTAATATCAGTTTGCACACTGTTTGTTTTTTTAATCCCTAAAAAAACTAAAAGTAGTATCATTAATGTTATTAGGTTTGGTTCACTCATTCTTAGGGTGTCTTCGCCAATATCTAGTGATTTGTTGCTTGACAGTATCTGTTCTTGTTTCTTTTTTAACATTTCTTTTTGCAATTCGTTTTCAACTACAAGGTACGAGGTTAGAGGTGTCATTATATTTGATGAAAAACTGCCCCTTACAAGATTTATCCAATTTAAATCTGTTGTTTCTGGATGAAAGACTTGAGATATCCATTTGCCTTGGAGGGACAGTGCTGTAGACCAATTCTTTTTGGCTATTTTAAATTTAGAAAAGTTTGGAACATCTTCTTTTAAAATAATACTACCTTCTTTGTTGTTTGCAAGATATCTAGATTTATTATTTGCCATTGTAAATTTACAGACTGAATTGCTACCTATCGATTTGATTGAGTAGGATTGTATTTCTTTGGGATTTGAATGTAAGGAATGTGCCTGCAAATCACCATTTTTATCTGCGTGGAAAAAAACATTTAAATCGGGATAAGCTATTTTAAAATCCGAAAAATCCTTATCGAGAATGGCCTGGTCTATAGAATCAGTGACAGCCACAATAACTGGGTAGGTGTCGCTATTATTATTATATGAATCAAAAAGGGTTTGTTTAATAGCTCGATCTAGATAGTAACCACCTTCAAAATTTTGTGAATTAAAGTATTGTTCCCAATTTGATTTGAAATTCATAGTGTTTGTAAAGCTGTTAACAAAACTAATTTTCGCATCATCAGAAAGTCTTTTGTTCTTCCGTATGACTTGTTCTATCCGCGATGCAAAAATTGAATAATTATTATCATTGCCAATCGATACATCTACTAAAAAATGGAAATAGGGTTTGCGTTTAATTTGTTCCAGACTCTCTTTTTTTTGTGCTGAGACATAAATTAAATTTTTATTTTCAAAATTGTCATTCTGATCTATAATGGTTTTTCCAAGTGCTACTGTGTGGTCATCAATAGTAATTTCGATTGGATCTTTGTGTAAGAATTCAATACCAGTTTTTCTTATTTCGCTTTTTGCGAAAGGGAATACTCTAAAAGCAATTTTGTTTCCACTTAAATAGTACAAAATACCTGGGTCTCTATTCGTATTTCTTATTTGAGAAAATACCCACATTGCCGATTTCTTTTCAGCTAAAATCCCCATCTCTTTTCTATCTCCTACATATAAATAGTAATCACTAATCCAGCAACCCTCAGGCAAATTGAAGCTTGTAGCGTATTCGGAAAATCCAGACTTATTATTGTGGTTGGTTATTTCAAGATTAATCCAACTTTTCCATGCATCTTGAGTTGTGTCATAGGTGCTTTCCGAACTAATATTTGAGATTTTAACCTGATCATTAACGATGTTTTCGGATCGTAATTTAAATGAAGTGCCTCCTAAAAAAATATTTTCAATTGTGTTAATTTTTTTGTCAGATAATGTGAGATTATCTAAAACTAGCCAGTTAAAGTATGTTGATAAGTAAGGAACTTTGCTTCCAAATATTGGAGCCCCATTTCGATCCTTGTGTTGTTTTACAATAGCTAATGTTTTTTGTAGAGAAGATCTATTAATGGTATATGATTTTGAATAATTGGGCGTATAAATATATTCGAGTATTTCATGTAAGGTGCGCTTATCCTGCAAATAGGTAAGAGTAATTAGAGCTGGAATCATTATAAAACTAAGGAGTGAAACTAAGCGTAATTTTGTTTTTGAGATGTAGGTGAGTAAATAGGCAAAATCTTTAGAAAGCTCATTGATGTGTAGTACGAATAATAGAAGAGGTGTTAGCATTAGGAAACCTAAGCCGAATGCGATAATAGCTATAATTGATAAGGGTAAGAAAGGTAAAAAGACTAAAAAAAAGTAAAAAGTGAACGAAAAACTCATACTTCTTCCAATAAATAAGGATAACCTGTAGCCTTTATTTTCAAAATTAGGTAGACATATGAGAATTCCGTTTACTGCGGTAGGAATATAAAACCAAATACTATTAAAATCACCAAAAATACCAGTGCCCAAAAAGGAGGATATTCGTCCATTATTTAAGGCTAAACCCAATAAAGGCAAAAAAATTGAAATGGGAATTTTCCAAGCTAATTGATAGTTCTTCCAAACATCAGCTTTCTTGCTGGCAAGGATATACAGCCCTCTGATCAAGAAAAATAGAAAGGCAACCGTTCCAATAATAACAAAGATAATTACTACATGAGTGCTAAAATTAGCATCAACAGGTTTCCATAATGGTAGTATGATTTGTGAGATTAGATACCATGCTAAAGGAATTAGTAGCGTGGCAGAAAAACTTTTCCAAGGATGGCGGTTTTGAGTGTTGGAGGTGAAATGTGATACCAGAATGAATAATGAGTAGACAAGTGTTGGCATCAGAAAGGTACCAACATATAGAATCATATCGCCTGGGATCATCCATCTCGGAATCGAAAATGGAATGATCTCACTTGAGTTGGATCCATACAAATAGATAAAGGAAATGTAAGCTACAAGAGCAATAAAACCATAGATTGCAGATACCTTTTGCTTTTTTAGAATCAAATAGAGTGCATACAATAAATTAAGGATGCTTAAAATACCTAAGGATATTCCAAAAGACTTCCAAAGCTCAATGTTATCATCATTCAAGAGGCTCTTGATAATGGTAAACTTGGAGATGTATAGATAAAAAAGCACTGTTATTGGAAGTGTATTTATAACTAAGAGCCATTTGGGATTAAGTAAGTTGTTCATTTAATTCAAGTTTTGTAAAATATTTTTTTGCCGTGAAGAAGAATAGGATTAAGAAGGTTAAATTGGTTATCATGCCAATTGCTTCATGAATGATGTGTTGTTCGATTTGTAAAAAGCTGATTAGTAAATTTTGTATCGTAAGACTTACAAAAATTCGGGAGGTACTTACCAATATTGTTAAAATATAGGCAACGAGTATAACTGCTGGAATGGCTAGGAGTTTATGTAAATTCTTTTGTAATGATTCTAACACTAAAAAGAATAGCATGGTGTAACACAATAACCAAAAATTAAATCCTGAGCACGATTTATCTATGATGATGTTGGTATCCTGAAAATAATAACCACTTTCATCAAGGTAGATAGAAGAAGAACCGGTCACCAAACCAACAAGTTTGCTCGTTGGTTTCAGAATAAAAGCCAAACTGTTATTGTCGGCATAAATGAACCAGATTTTAAAAAGAAGAAATATTCCTATTAGCAGGAGATAATAAATTAGATTTTTATTTTTTGTCATCGTGTATAAAGTTCAATGGTTAAAACCTTAGTCCAAAGCCATAATCCCAATACCATTTGCCTATTTCTACACTGAAAATATAGAAATAGCAGTATTTGCGAGCAGAGGGGAGAGGAATTATGGACAGTTGGATTTTCATAAGTATCTATTTATTCTGTTTCCATATTCAATTTGTACCAGTTGATGTTACGGGTAAAGTACATCGTGATTCCCAATATCAGTGCTAAACCAATACTTCCCATTAGTAAGGCGTAATCGGCCAATTGAAGGGTGACAAATAAAAAGCCATAGATACCAAGTACAGTAGCGCTTAATATGCCCGTAAACTTATTCGATTTGAATATGCTTTTGGCATAAACCAAAATCATGAGCGAGGTAAGGCTAGCTGAAATTAAATAGGCGATGTTGAAATTGGAATGCTCCGAAATAGAGATTAGTAAAATGTAAAAAAGACATAATGCCAAACCTACAAGTGCGTATTGAAAAGGATGGATTTTACGACCATTTAGAATTTCAACCAAAAAGAAGATCAGAAAAATAAGTGCAATGGTCATGGCTGCATATTTGGCCGAACGCATCGATTTTTGATAATCGTCTAAAGGCATAATTAAATCGACTCCTAAGGCAGAATATTGCATTGCTTTGTGCATGTTTTTACCGACCCAAGTTTGCGGGTAATTTCGATTCAGTTGTAATATTTTCCAATTGGCCGTAAAGCCTGAATCACTAACTTCTCGGGTGTCTGGAATAAAATTTCCATTAAAACTAGGCGACGACCAGCTTGATTGTAAATCAACCTCAGTTGTGCTTCCTATTGGAATAAAGGAAAGATTCTGACTGCCTTGTAAGTTCAATTGGAAAGAAAAGTCAATGCTTTGATCAACTTGTTCTTTAACATTAGGTAAATCGATACTTACACCTGAGCTAATCATGTCGCTTAGTTTAGAACCTGGCTGTATGTCTAATTTTTGTTTTCCCCAATTCAATACAATTTCATCTTCGATTCCTCTAAGATCCGAGATGCCCACGGTTAAGAAGGCTTTGTCGTATTTAATCTCTTTTAATCCTTCAGGATCAATCTTTAAATTCAACTTGTAATTCCCTGATATGTTTAAAGCACTTCGGTAAACGACCACCTCATAAATTCCTCTTTTTAATTTTTCAGGTTCTATTTTGCCATTAATCGATAATTGTTCAGGCAATAAATAGAGGTGTTTGGTTTTGGTAATTGTTTTTGTGCCTGCCTTTTCGTCTTCAATTGCATATTCGTAAACCAAAGGAATGCATAACACCGGACCGTTAATTTGTTGTTTGCCTGCCCATTTCCGACTCACCTCGTTCAGTACCGATTGATTCAGATTTTCTCTTTCGCTGATAATGGACTTAATCATGCTCGCAGGAATTAGCAAAAGAAGCATTAATATGGTAATCGTGATTAATTTAAGACCTACTGAATTTTTGATCCAGCCGTTTACTTTTTCTAATGTGGATTGTTGATCGTTCATATTTTGTTGTTTTAAAAGTACTTTGAAATACAAAGTGAAGAATGAAAAAAAATTATTTAAGCAATTGCTCTATGGCTTTTATGTGTTTAACAAAGGCTAACTTACCTTCTGTAGAGGCAGAATATTTCGTATTTGGTTTTCGATCTAAGAATTCTTTTTGCACGCGAATGTATTCGCTTTTTTCGAGCGACTTTAAATGGCTCGCTAAATTTCCATCTGTAACCCCTAATAGATTTTTAAGGGCATTAAAATCAAGGTAGTCGTTCACCACCAAAGCCGACATAATACCCAGTCGAATTCGGTTCTCGAATGCTTTGTTCAAATTTTTGAGTAGTTCTTTCACGACTTGTATTTCAGTTCCATAATTATACCATAAATAACATGAAGTAGGCCAAATCCGATACTCCAAAACAGTAAACCGTATCCAATAAAATAAGTGGCCAACAAACCTAATACAATTTCCAGAATTCCCAAGCTACGAACTTCGGTTAAGGTGTATTTACTTGCATTTACTAGCGCAAGACCGTAAAAAAGTAAAGTGACAGGGGCAGCTAAGCCAATGTATCCTTTTAGTATAAGTAAGAAACAAAAAATACCACCAGTTAAGAGTGGAATAAATAGGTTGATTAGTAATCTTTTGGTTTGAGAATCCCAAATGTTTTGCTTGATCTTTCTGGTTTTTAATATCGTAAATAGGATTCCCGAACCTAAGGATAGGATTAAGGTTCCCAATCCAATTGCTACCAACTGTGTTAATTGTTCAGTAGTAAGGAGAATACGATCGTAAGCTTGGTAGTCGAAATTCGAATAGAGTATTTGCCATGCAAAATAAGCTCCAATAAGAGCAAAAACACCAGCAGCTACGCCAGATAACCCACTTAAAGAGATGAAACGAGACGATCGATCCATCATCTGCTTTATTTCTTTTAAATCCTCTATGTATTTTTCTTGATTCATGGAAAGTACTTTGTAGTTCAAAGTAAAAGTAATGGAAAAATTTGAATAAACTTAATAAATGAAAAAAAAATAGAAAGTTTTGTCACAAAAGAGTATTTTAATAGACTAACTATAAACTTAGTTCATTGGATACATTTCAAAACATATACAAAGAGAATTATCAAACTGTTTATCGGGTAGCTCAAAAATTAATACGAGACGAAGATACAGTTGCCGACATTATTCAGGAGATATTCATTTATCTACATGAGAAAATGGTGGAAGGAAAAGTAATTCAATATCCTAAAAGCTGGCTGTATCGAGCAACATATAATAAGTGTATCGATTATTTAAAAAATAAAAATAGATTTCAGACAATTGATGCTTTTGAAGATTGTTTAAAAGATGAAAATGTATTGGATGAAAATGATTTACACAAGGAAATTCAAAATGCTTTGTCAAAATTAAAGGCTGAGGAGAAGTTTTTAGTTGTTTTATATAGCGAGGGGTTATCTTATAAAGAATTGGCAGAGACTACCGGAATTAAATTTTCATCAGTAGGTAAAACGCTTTCGCGAGCATTAAAAAAAATTCAATTGGAATTAAAGAACAAGCATTATGAGTTGTATTAATGAAGAATTAATTCAGAGATATATAGATGGGGAGCTTGATGTTGTAGGAAATTTTTCTTTGCAAAATCATATAAAAAACTGTGAAAATTGTGAAGAGAAATTGAATCGTCAAGTAAAAATTACATCAAAAATTAAAGAGCTAATTGGTAATTTGGTTGATGAAAATATTAAAATACCAGAATTTAAAATTACGCCAAGAAAAGAGCATAAAAGAGGTATTGTTAGGAAGTTGTATTACGATATGTCTGCAGCGGCTGTTATTTTAATTTTTGTTGGTATTCAGATGTTTCAGGGAAAAAATGTGAACTGTGAGAGAATAATTCGTTACCAGTTTGAATCTGAATACGATGCAAACTTACCGATTACTGATCAAGAGATGGATTTTGAATTTTTTAATGAGAACGGAAAGATAATTGAGGAGTAAATTTTGTGACGTACCGGTATGCAAAATGTTTAATTTAATAATATGATTATGAGAAATTTAGCATTAGTGTTATTGCTTGCATTTATTGCAAGCTCTACTTCGGCTCAATCTTTAGTCGATATTTATAAGAATGGTAATGTAAAACTAATTCCAGATAATGAATTTGCACAAGGAAATGATTGGGATAAGGTTTTTGAAACCTACACAGATACCTTGTATGGTAAAGCAATTGGTCAAAGAAAATCCTTAAAAATAATGCCAGATGGATCTGTTGTAGTTAATAATGCCTACCGCAATTTCTTTACTAAATTTTCACCTAATGGAAAATTTGAGAAAGAATTTGGTATTACTGGCAAAGATGGTAAAAAGTGGACGAAGCATAAGAGTATTGCCGGGATCATCAATGATAACTTTTTCTCAGGTCTTGACAATATGGGAAATATGGTCTGTTTCGATTTTGAGGGAAAGTATAACAAAACGCTTAAGTTGGATTATATGACTAGGGAGATGATTGCTTTGCCTAACAATAAAATTGCTGTAGTGGGCTGGGTGATTTGGAAGGAAAAATTTAGAGATTTTGTTGCAATAGTTGATTATGAGACAAATGAAGAGAAGGTGATTTGGGAACACTTTACCGATCGCTGTAAAGGTACAACACAATGTAAAATGTTTAACTATTCAATGGAATGGGGAAAACAAGGAATGTATGGTATTAATACAATGCCTTTTAGTAAATCAACAGGGATTCAACCTCCCCAAATTGCTAGTGTGGGGCAAAAATTGATTATTGCAATTCCTACTACAGGTGAAATATTACAATTCAATCTGGATGGTAAGTTGCAGTCAAGAGATCAAATTGAGTGGGCTTCAAATTCTATTTCGGTGGATGAACAAAAGGAGATTCAACAGAAAGCGATTGAAAATTTTAGAGCAAGAAAAGAAGATGTTGCCGTTGGCGAATATGCTGAAAAGAATGCAAGAGGGGTCGAAAAAGTATTAAAAGAAATGGAAGCCGATCTCGAAAAAATAAAGAATCCAATTTTGATACCTGTTTTTGCCGAGATGATTAAGGATTCTGATGGCAACTTGCTGTTTTTTGAATTCCCTAAAGAGAAAGGTGCCAATAAATTTAATGTGTGGATTTACAAGAATAATGGCTCATTTGTAGGATCGAGCAGTTTTGAATGTGATGATTATAATTTTGCAATAAATTCATCCAAATTCGTTTTTCATGATGGTTATATTTATTCATTAGCATATTCAAAAGAGAAAACTGATATTCCTCTTCGTTTGGTGCGGTTTAGCTTAACGAATTAATTCGAATAAGAACTAATTTATTGTAATGAGAGGATTCTAATAGCTTTTGGAATCCTCTCATGTTATTATTCAGGTTTAAGGTTTTTAATCTAATTCCGATCAACTGCTATAATTTGTTTTTGGTTCTACAAACAACAGATTTAAGTGCAAATAGATAAAATAAAAACAGGACTTTCCAATTATTGAAAAGTCCTGTTTTGTATCTTTAATTTGATGAATTATAAATTGCTTATATTTTTCTCCCCCAGATTTTAACAGCTCCACCCATTCCAATATTCATTAATCGTTTGCCTGCATGACCCAATACAATGCCGCAAAATAGAGCTATAGCT
>JADGFH010000909.1 GCA_016743925.1 Labilibaculum sp. | reverse complement strand
GGACTTGCTAAAACAAAAGATAGTGTTTTTAAGAAACTAACTCGAGCTGTTGTAGGTAAAACCACTGTTGATGATGATGTTCTTGATGAATTAGAAGAAGTGTTAATTTCTTCTGATGTTGGTGTTGATACAACACTTAAAATTATTGAACGAATTGAAAAGCGTGTAGAAGAAGATAAATTTTTGGGAGCTTCGGAGTTAAATCGAATTTTAAAAGAGGAAATTGCTGCTCTTTTAGAAGAGAGTGATAAAGGAGATTATGATGCATTCGCACTACCTAAGTCAGATTATCCATATGTGATAATGGTTGTAGGAGTAAATGGTGTTGGTAAAACAACTACGATTGGAAAATTAGCTCATCAATTTAAAAAAGCAGGTAAAAAGGTAATGCTTGGAGCAGCCGATACATTTCGTGCTGCAGCTGTCGATCAGTTAATTATTTGGGCTGACAGAGTTGGTGTGCCTATTGTAAATCAAGGAATGGGTGCAGATCCAGCCTCTGTTGCATTTGAAACGTTGACCCAAGCTAAAGAAGCGGGTTCTGATGTTGTTATTATCGATACAGCAGGACGTTTACATAATAAAATCAACTTAATGAATGAGTTGAGTAAGATAAAAAGAGTGATGGATAAAGTTATTCCTAATGCTCCTCATGAAATTCTGTTGGTTTTGGATGGATCTACCGGACAAAATGCTTTCGAACAAGCAAAACAGTTTACTTTAGCCACTGAAGTGAATGCTTTGGCAATCACTAAATTAGATGGAACTGCAAAAGGTGGTGTAGTAATTGGAGTTTCGGATCAGTTTAAAGTGCCAGTTAAATACATTGGAATTGGAGAGGGCATGGAAGATCTTCAAGTATTTAATAGAAATGAATTTGTTGATTCTTTATTTAATTAAAGAATTTCATAATAAAATAGCATCTGGGCTGTCTTAAAGGGCAGCCTTTTTTATTCTAGAGATTTAATATCTCGAATTCAAATGGAAAAAAGAGTTTTTTCTCTTATTTTTGCCAAAGTTAAAGTCTATAAAAGGAAAGCGATATATGAATCAAACAAAAATAAATATTGTTAGTTTAGGTTGTTCTAAGAACTTAGTTGACACTGAGTTGCTTATGAAACAATTAGATGCCAACCAGTTTACGGTTGCTTGTGACGAAGAAAATAGTGAAGCAAGAACTATCATTATTAATACTTGCGGGTTTATTGGTGATGCTAAAGAAGAATCTATAGATATGATTCTTCAATATGTAGAAGAAAAAAAAGCAGGAAGAATAGACAAATTATTTGTAATGGGTTGTTTGTCTGAGCGCTATCGAGATGATTTAGTGAATGAGATCCCAGAAGTTGATCATTTTTTCGGTAAATTTGAATGGCAATTAATTGTGAAAGAATTAAATAAGGATTACAAGCCTGATTTTAAGAATTTCAGAATGATTACTACTCCTAAACATTTTGCCTATTTAAAGATTTCTGAGGGATGTAATCGATCTTGTTCCTATTGTGCTATTCCTATTATTACAGGAAAGCATGTTTCTAGGCCAATGGAAGATATATTGGAAGAGGCAAAAGGACTTGTGAAAGCAGGAGTAAAGGAGTTGTTGGTTATTGCTCAAGATTTGTCATACTATGGACATGATTTATACAATGAGTCGAAATTAGCAGAATTAGTAGATTCTCTATCGAAAATTGAAGGTTTAGAGTGGATTAAGCTTCATTATGCTTATCCAACACAATTTCCTTACGGGATTTTGAAATTAATGCGTGAGAATCCAAAGGTTTGTAGGTACTTGGATATTGCATTGCAGCACTCAAGTGATAATGTGTTGAATTTGATGAAAAGAGGGATAAATAGAGAGAAAACTGTTGACCTGATTAATAAAATTCGTGAAGAAGTTCCTGGTATTACGTTAAGAACTACAATGTTAGTTGGTCATCCTGGTGAAACAGTAGAAGATATGAATGACTTAAAAGAATTTGTATCAGAAATGAAATTTGAACGATTAGGTGTATTCCCTTATTCTAATGAGGATGATACTTATGCTGCCTTAAATTATGAAGACAATATACCTCAAGAAGTAAAAGAGAGTAGGAAAGAAGAGATTATGCTATTACAGCAAGGAATTTCGAGAGATGTAAACGAGAAAAGAGTAGGGGAAGAATTAAAAATTGTAATTGATCGTAAAGAAGGAGATTATTACTACGGTAGAACTGAATTTGATTCTTATGAAGTTGATCCAGAGGTTTTGATTCCTGTTAATGGAAATCAATTAAATATTGGTGAATTTTATACGGTTAAAATTAATGATTTTGAAGATTACGATCTCTTTGCAGAGGTAATATAAAGGAAAGGCAGATCAAACGATCTGCCTTTTTTTATTAAAATAAACTT
>JADGFH010000140.1 GCA_016743925.1 Labilibaculum sp. | reverse complement strand
GATTCAATGTCTATGGTGTCTGTAGTTAAAGGTCCCGATCTTAGCAAAAAAAATGTGCATTATATAAGTAACCGCGCACCATTAAAGCCAAGTGCTTTTATTAAGTTACCTGTAGGTGCCGTTAAACCAGAAGGCTGGGTGAAGGAATGTATTATAAGACAAAAAAATGGCCTATCAGGACAATTAGGTGAGATAAGTGCTTGGTTGCAAAAGAAAGATAATGCATGGTTGGCGAACGATGGAAAAGGAGCTTGGGGATGGGAAGAAGTTCCTTACTGGCTTAAAGGATATGCCAATTTAGGATATATAATGGATGATGAAGAAATCATTCAGGAGGCGAAAATATGGCTTAATGCAGCAATCAATAGCCAAAGAGAAGATGGTAATTTTGGACCCTCAAGAGGTAGCCGTGGAGGACAAGATTTTTGGGGAAACATGATTATGCTTTATTGCCTACAATCGTATTATGAGTATACAAATGACGATAGGGTTATTGACTTGATGACGAAATATTTTAAATTTCAGATGACGGTTCCAGATGATAAATTCTTGACTCCCTATTGGCAGCGTATTCGCGGTGGTGATAATCTTTATAGTGCCATGTGGCTGTACAATCGTACGGGTGATGAATTTCTTTTGGATTTAATGAAAAAGCTTCATGCTAATACGGCTCCTTGGACTAGCCGAGGACATAATCATGATGCGATTCAGAATAGAAAGGAAATTCGTGAAGGGATGGAATGGCCAAAATGGTATGGTGATCAAATAGATTGGCATAATGTAAACCATGCGCAGTGTTTTAGAGAACCAGCACAATATTACTTGTTAAGTCATGATGAGAAGGATTTAAAAGCTACTTACGAAAATTTCAATATTATGCGTGAGCATTTTGGTCAAGTTCCCGGCGGTATGTTTGGATCTGATGAAAACTGTCGTCCAGGATATGATGATCCACGTCAAGGAATTGAAACATGCGGGATTGTTGAGCAAATGAATTCAAATGAGCAAATGTTGCGTATAACAGGTGATCCATTTTGGGCAGACCATACAGAGGAGGTTGCTTTTAATACTTATCCTGCTGCGTTAATGCCCGATTTTAAGTCTTTGCATTATATTACTTCTCCAAATATGGTTCTTTGCGATGGTGAAAATCATCATCCAGGTATTGATAATAGTGGTCCATTTTTAATGATGAATCCTTTTAGTTCAAGATGTTGTCAGCATAACCATGCACAAGGATGGCCTTACTATGTTGAAAATTTGTGGATGGCAAGTCCTGATAATGGTGTTGTGGCCGCTATGTATAGTGCATCAACGGTTAAAGTAAAAGTAGGTAATGGTACCGAAGTTAAAATTACTGAGGACACAAATTATCCATTTGAAGAGGAGTTAAGATTTACCATCACAACGGATAAGAGTGTTGACTTTCCGCTTTACCTACGTATTCCTGCTTGGTGTTCTACTCCGTCAATTAAAATTAACGGTAAAAAAGTAGATTGTGCATTAGAAGCTGGAAAATATGCACGAATATCTCGTAACTGGCAGAATAATGATAAAGTAGAATTAGAATTGCCAATGGAGCTTACTATCAAGCATTGGGAGAAAAATAAAAACAGTGCGAGTGTAAATTATGGCCCTCTTACTTTCTCTTTAAAAATTAAGGAAGAATATATTAGAAAAGAAAGCGATAAAACGGCTATTGGCGATTCTAAATGGCAGGATGGAGTAGAAAAAGACAAATGGCCATCATGGGAAATCAAAGCCAATTCGCCATGGAACTATGGTTTAATCTTGGATAAGGAAAAATTAGAAGAAATGTTTGTAGTCGAAAGAAAAGCGTGGCCGGCTAATAATTTCCCATTCACACAAAAAGATGTTCCTATCTCAATAAAAGCAAAAGGAAAGCAGATTCCTGATTGGAAGATTGATGAACATGGTTTATGCGGAGAATTGATGCAGAGTCCAGTAAGTGTTTCAACTCAAGAGGAAGATATTGAATTGATTCCTATGGGCGCTGCTAGATTAAGAATAAGTGCCTTTCCAATAGTTAAGAAATAAAGAAGATTATTCTATTTCCGTCATTGCGAGGAACGAAGCAATCCACGATTCGCGAATTTCAGTAGTTTAAGATTGCCACAAAACCTCTATGTCTAAGTGTTCATTGTATACACCTATACCAACGGAGAGAACGATAGATTTAATAATAAAGGATAAATAAGAGTGATGAGAAAGATATTAATAGTAGGATTGAGTTTGTGTTTCCTTATAGGAACCCTCACGGCCAAAGAAAAACAAAATAATCATTATATCACAAATCAATCGCCATTAATGGCACAAAAATACATAGCATTACCGCTAGGTGCAATTAAACCTAAGGGAACTTTAATGAAGATGTTAGAGATTCAACGCGATGGACTTACAGGTAATATTGATAGTGTATACAGCGTAGTATGTGGTGATAATAATGGTTGGCTTGGAGGCACAGGCGACGGTTGGGAACGTGGTCCGTATTGGCTAGATGGGTTGGTTCCTCTAGCTTATATTTTAGATGATAAGGATTTACAACAAAAAGCTCAAAAATGGATAGAATGGAGTATTGCTAATCAATTGCCAAACGGAAATTTTGGACCGCAACCATTACCTAAAGGGTATAAACATATACGCGGAACTCAACAGGGTAAACGTGAGGATTGGTGGCCTAAAATGGTCATGTTGAAAGTTCTTCAACAATATTATATGGCAACAAATGACAAACGAGTAATTAATTTAATGACAAAATACTTTAGTTATATGCTAAAGGAATTGCCATCTCGTCCATTGGGGCATTACACATATTGGGGAAACCGAAGAGGTGGAGATAATCTAGCTGTTGTTTATTGGTTATACAATATTACAAAAAATAAATTTTTATTAGAGTTAGGAGAATTAATTCACACTCAAACTTTCAAATGGGAAGATGTATTTACGAATAATTCAATTCGAAAAATAAATCCATTACCTAAATACCATTGCGTAAATGTAGCACAAGGTTTAAAAGCACCTGCTATTTATTATCAGCAAAATAATGATGAAAAATACCTTGATGCAGTAAAAGAAGGTTTGTCAGCTTTAAAAGATGCACATGGTTTTGTAAATGGCATGTACGGTGGGGATGAGCAACTACATGGCAATGATCCAACGCAAGGTTCTGAATTGTGTTCGGCTACAGAGATGATGTTTTCATTTGAAAGTATATTGCCGATCACAGGAGATGTATATTACGCAGATTATTTAGAAAAGATCGCATATAATGTACTTCCTACACAGCATACGGATGATTTTAATCAAAAACAGTATTTTCAGCAAGCAAATCAGGTAAAGGTTACAGATCAATCACGAAACTTTTTTAACGATCACTATGGACGTTTAGTATTTGGTACAACGAGTGGGTATCCATGTTGCTTAACAAATATGCATCAAGGATGGCCAAAGTTTATTCAAAACTTATGGTATGCTACGCCAGATAATGGAGTTGCTGCCTTAGTATATGGATCATCTTCTGTAAAAGTTAAAGTGGCAAACGGTAAAGAGATTTCATTTAAAGAAGAAACAAATTATCCTTTCTCAGATAAAATAGATTTTACTTATGAGAGTGAGAAATCCATTAAATTCCCATTTCATTTGAGAGTTCCGCTTTGGTGTGAGAAAGCCACTGTAAAACTGAATGGAAAAACAGTAGATTTTACTAAAAAAGACAATATAATTGTTATAAACAGACTTTGGGAAAAAGATGATAAAGTTGAATTAACTTTGCCTATGGAAATAAATATTTCGAGATGGCATGAAGGTTCTATCGGTGTTGAAAGAGGTCCGTTAGTATACGGTTTGAAAGTTGAAGAAAATTGGGTGGAAGTGAAAAAAAAATATTCGTTTCCTCATAGTGGTGATGGATATGAAGATCCGTTTTGGGAGGTATTTCCAGCATCAGAATGGAGATATGCATTAGGAAATAAAGTAAAAGGTAAAGACTTTGAAGTGGTTTCAAATGAAGAAACTGTAAGTATGCCTTGGAATCTAAAGAATGCACCTATTACTTTAAAAGTAAAAGCAAAAATGATTCCTAGTTGGGAAATCGTTAATAATTCTGCTGGCCCAATTCTATCTCCATCTCATCCTAGTAGATATCCAAACGATAAAGAAGAAATTATCGAATTAATACCATACGGTTGTACAACTTTAAGAATTTCTCAATTTCCGGCTTGGTAATAGGACTTTCAGATTTACCTAATCAAAGTAATTGTATAATCTTAGAAAATAATTAATAGATAAAAGTATGAAGAAATTAAAGATTTTATTATTAATTGCTATATGCTTTTCAAGTGTCAAAGCTCAACGTTGGTCAGAAAAAAAAGCAAATAACTGGTTTAAAAAACAAGCATGGCCTATTGGCTGTAATTTTATTCCATCAAATGCTATAAATCAATTGGAGATGTGGCAGGCTAATACTTTTGATCCAGCAATAATTGATAAAGAATTAGGATGGGCCGAAGAACTTGGTTTCAATACAATGCGTGTTTACTTGCATTACTTAGTTTGGCAAGAAAATCCAGAAGGATTTAAACAAAGAATGAGTCAATTTTTAGATATTATCGAAAAACATAACATGAAGGTAATGTTTGTGTTGTTTGATGACTGTTGGAATGGAGATCCAAAATTAGGAAAACAGCCTGAACCAATCCCTAGCCGTCATAATTCTGGATGGGTTCAATGTCCCGGACAAAAAGGTGTAACGGATACGGATAAATTTCCTATTTATAAAGCTTATACACAGGATGTTTTAAAATCATTTAGTAAAGATAAGCGTATCTTATTGTGGGATTTATACAATGAACCTAGTAATACTAAACATGGTTTGGAAACACTTCCTCTCTTGAAAAAAGTATTTGGATGGGCTCGCGAGATGAATGCCAAACAACCAATTACTTCTGGTGTTTGGAACAGTTTAAAAGAAATGAATGAATTTATATTATCTAATTCAGATATCATCTCATTTCATAATTATTCAAATGCAGAACATATGCAAGATCATATCAATGAATTGAAAAAGTATAACAGACCATTGATTTGTAGTGAATATATGGCACGTACCAATAATTCAAAATTTGAGACGCATTTGCCTATTATGAAAAAGGATAAAGTAGGTGCAATTAATTGGGGTTTGGTTGCAGGAAAAACAAACACAATTTTTCCATGGGATTCGAAAACTAAAAAATATGGAGAAGAACCTCCATTATGGTTCCATGATATCCTTAGACAGGATGGAACTCCGTATAAAAAAGCGGAAGTGAACTTTATTAAAAAAATTACAAATAAATAATCGAAATATGATATGTAGTTACTTATTACAAGTAACTACATATATCGTATTCATAAATAAATTGGATGAAAAATTATTTATTAGTTCTTGCATTATTGGCATTTGTTTCATGTGCCACGAAAAACAATTACAAATTGATTGATGAGGCAAGCTTTAAAGGTAATATAGATGATAAAGAAGTGAAATTATTTACTTTAAAAAATGAAAATGGAATTTCGACTCAAATCACCAACTATGGAGGACGAGTAGTTAATTTATGGATTCCTGATCGGGAAGGGAACTATGAAGATATTGTGCTTGGATACGAAACACTAGATGGATATTTAAAAAGTAATGAGATCTATTATGGTGCCCTTATTGGTCGTTATGGAAATAGACTTAGCCAAGGGAAGTTTAATCTCGGAGAAAGCAATTATACACTTGCTACAAATAACAACGAAAATCATTTGCACGGTGGAATAAAAGGGTTTAATAACGTAGTTTGGGATGCAGAACAAACGAATACACAAAGCTTGACATTGAGCTATATGTCAAAAAATATGGAAGAAGGTTATCCTGGAAATCTTATGGTTGAAGTTATTTATAATTTGACTGATAATGATGAGTTGAAAATTGAATACAAGGCTTACACAGATGAGTCTACAGTTATTAATTTAACCCATCATAGTTTTTTCAATTTGCATGGTGCAGGAAAAGGATCTATAAATGATCATCAGTTATTTATAGATGCAGATTTTTATACTCCTGTTGATGAAGGTTTGATTCCTACTGGGAAAATTGCTCCAGTAACAGATACACCTATGGATTTTACTCAAGCTACTGCTATAGGCAAGCGTGTAAATAGAGATTTTGAACAATTAAAATTTGGATTAGGCTACGATCATAACTGGGTATTAAATCCTAGTAATGATAAAATTAGATTAGCTGCACGTATTACCGAACCAGTTTCTGGAAGATTGATGGAAGTATATACAAATGAGCCTGGTTTACAGTTTTATGGCGGAAATTTTTTAGATGGAAAAGATGTTGGTAAATATGGTTTAAGTTATAAGCATCGTACAGCATTTTGTTTAGAAGCACAGCATTTTCCAGATAGTCCAAATCAGCCAAAATTCCCTTCGACAGAGTTGAATCCAGGGGAGGAGTATTATTCGGTATGTATTTACAAATTCATGATAGAGAAATAATAGCAAGATTAGATTATAGAAATGAAAAATTATAGTAGGTTTAAATATACGTTATTGTTCTTATTTTTTACTGTTGTATGCTCAAGTGCATGCACCAATAAGGAAGCGAACTACAATAAGGAATTGGCTCGCCTAAAAAACGAAGCACAAAAAACATTTTCGGATGATGTACATGAGTTCAATGCTTATGAGCATAGACCTAAATCAGATGGCGAGTATAATAAAAGAAATGTAGAGGATTTTTTGAAAGATAAGGTTCCCCATTTCTCATCTTCTAACGAGGATTTTACGGAGGTATTTAATTATCGTTGGTGGATGATGTCGAAACATTTGCGCTTGTGGACTGATCCAACAGATAATAAAGAAAAGTGGGTTTTTACAGAATTTTATGGATGGCCGGGTCATGGAAGTATGAGTGGCGCAATTCCTTGTCCTGCAGCACATCAGTTTTATGATTTACGTTGGTTTAGAGATCCACAATATCTTCGCTCATATGTAGAGTTTTACATGAAGGGTTATGCATCAAAAAATAACCAAAGAGAGAATCGGGCATTTCATAGTCATATTAGTCGTCCAGAGAGTCATCATTATTCAAGTTGGATGGTAGATGCAACGGAAGCATTCCTAAAAATACATCCTAATAATAAGTGGCGAGATGGAATGTTACCCTATTTAGAGGAACATCAAAAAGTATGGGACGATAAATTTACTGTAAAAAAGCCAGGTGCAAAAACCGATGGACTATATAAAATACTTGATTTGTATGATGGAATGGAGTTTACCATATCGGCCACATTGCCGCTAATCGCGAGCGGTGGAGCTTATTCGATCTTTACAGAAAAGGATTGGCGCAAATACTATTTAGGATGGGGTTCGATTGATCGTCAAAGAGCTTCAAAACTGAATGAAACTTATCCTCAAGCTTTTGCCAAAGGATATCCGTTGATGTATCTGGTTCGTCCTTCTATTAATAGCTATTATTACGGAAATTTGAAGTCGCTTGCTAATTTGTATGCTTTAAAGGCAAATACATCCAACGATAAGCAAGATCTATTAAAAAGCAAAGAATATTTGCATAAAGCACAAAACTTGCAGAAGGATGCCTTATCAACTTTATGGAACGAAGAGGATCAATTTTTTAATTCTTATTCAGCTGCAGATAATGCGCATGGTGTTAAGGATTGGGAAGCCAGAGTGCGTGAGTCTGTGGGGTTTACACCGTGGTATTTTAATATGATTCCTGATGGAGAAAATAAATACGATGAGGCCTGGGATATGCTTTCATCCCAAAAGGGTTTCAATAATACCAAAGGCATGACTACCGCAGAAAAACAACATCCATTATATAATGAAAAAGCATATGCTTGGAACGGTAGAGGATGGCCATTTCAAAATTCGGTGGTGAATAAAGCGTATGCCAATTATTTGAAGAATTATAAAAAAGAAATTTCAAAATCTGATAGAGATCAGTTATATAATTTAGTAGAAAAGTTGGTGAAAATGCATGGTGTAGAACGTAATATAGGTGAATATTACATGCCAACAGATGGAGAGCAATTTGGAGGCTGTAAAGATTATTTTCATTCTACTTTCCCAGATATGTTAATTGAGGATTTGTTAGGATTTACTGCTTCGCATAAAAATGAATTTACCTTACAGCCATTATTACCTGAAGATAAATGGGATTATTTTTATTTGGGCAATATCAATTATCACAATCACGATGTGGATATTGTTTGGAAGAAAGATTGGGATGCTGATAAGGAAGGCAATCAAAGTCAACTGTGCGTGTGGGTAGATGACCAATTAGTAGCGCAACAGGATTCTTTGAACGATAAATTGACCGTTGAAGAACTGCAATAAATTAATATTCTGGAATATAGTACAGATTATGTGCGTCTTTAGTAAATCATTAAATATTTTAAATAATAGATATGAATAGAATTATTCTTTTTGTTACTTTTTTAGTAGTATCCTTATCTGTAAATGGAAATAATTTTAAATTAACCATTAAGGATAAGCAACCTGTATTAATGCTGAATAATCAGCCATTTATACATGCCCCTTCAGATGGACTTTGGTCCATTGCCACTGGTTGGGAAAATGAGTGGCCAACAGACTGGAAACATGCTTCTCCAACTAAGTTTGAACAATCGGGTGATTGGCAAATATTATCAGGAACCATGGATTTACCGCAGGGGCAGTTTTTTATTCGCGATGCCTATCGTAAAGAAAAAAATAGGGTAAAGTGTGTACGTCGTTTCGAATGGAAAGGCAAACAAACCCTTGATAGTATTACTTTATCGGTTCGTTGGCAAGTAAAAGCTAAAACACCTAAAGCATTTTTGCCAGGAATTATTTATTATGGAAATCCATCTGGTGAAAAAAACGGCGCACACAAACTTCCTGTTTATCATGGAGAAGAAGGAGAGAAGGCCATTTTTGAGGAACATCGTTACCCAATGCCTTTTGCCAGTTTAGAGTGGGAAAATAGGGAGCAATATAAAGGTGCAGCATTGCATACAAAGCCAAGCCCAGTTTATGGCGGTAAACATTTCGATCAGTGGTGGTCCTTAGGCGTTCAATCTTTTAAGGATTATTCTGAATTGGTTCTGCTGTCGGGTCCCATAACCTATAATGGAAAACCAAGTGTAGCAAAGGCTTTACAAAGTAGAGCAATGCCTTATGGCGACACATGGATGAAAATTGAACAGGGAACAGTGATCGAAAAAATATTTTATTTGGAAGCATATGATGTAGAAGAAAAAGGAGCAGGTTTTCAAACGCCTATGTACACTTCTATCGATATTATGAAACCATTTTATACAGATGATTTTCCATCTTTCGATGAAATTATTAAGGAGAAATATAGGTTCACAAAGTTGCGTTATATGCAAGCAGATGATTATGCTGGGTTTAATATGTATCCGAAGCGTATTACGCCACAAGTAGTGTTAGGATGGGCCGGTCAATCAGAGGCACCCATCTACGCTTTGCAGGTTTTAAAGGATCGTTTAAAGGATGAGGAGATTTCAATGATGGTTCAAAAAGCTATGGATCATATTTGTACTTCACCGGTTAGCAATCATGGTTTTATGGTGAATTACAACACGAAATCAAAAAAATGGAGTCATTCCGATCCTGTATCTGAAGGCCAAGCGATGAATAGTATTGCTTTGGCCATAAAAGCAGGAAGGAAAGATAAGCAGATGAAGACCCAGAAATGGGAAGAATTCTTGCAAAAAGCATGCGATGTGCATATCAAGCGAATCAATAACAAAAACTGGAATCCTCGCAATACGGCAGAAGCTTTTTATATTTCACCCTTTTTATATGCATCAAAATTGTTTGGCAATAAGGCGTATAAAAAAACGGCGTTAAAAATTGCGGATTATTATGCCAAAAGGCATGTTGATATGGATGAGCCATATTGGGGCGGTACGCTTGATGCTACTTGTGAGGATAAAGAAGGTGCTTGGGGCGCTTTTCAGGGTTTTATGACGGCATATGAGTTTACCAAAGAGGCTAAATATCTGAAATGGGCAAAGCATGCGGGCGATGTCGTATTGAGTTACACGGTTATTTGGGACATTCCACTACCAGCTGGTCGATTAGCAGATCATGGGCTAAAAACACGCGGTTGGACAGGTGTATCACCACAAAATCAACACTTGGATGTATATGGAGTATTGGTTACGCCTATGGTTTATAAGTTAGGGCAATATACCCATAATGAGGCTTTAAAAAAGTTAGCCGTGGTTATGTATCGAAGCTGTGGTCAGATGATTGATCCATTTGGATCGCAAGGCGAACAGATACAAGAAACCAATTTCGCTCAACACGGAAATAGGAGTGATGTATATAAATTGCGAGGTGGTTACTCTGAGAGCTGGACCGTTTATTGGATAACAGCTCACTTTTTACATGCGGCTGCTCAATTTGAAGAAATGGGAGTAGAACTTTAATCAAAAGATGTCCCCGAGGTTTGCCTCGGGGTTGTTGCCTTAGGAAACCTGATTACTTTCATTTAGAAAAGGGTCAGATATAATTAAAGAATTCGTGATTTTAAAAAATAGATTTCTCTAATATTTAAATTTACGACAATTGTTTTTGCGCCATTAAAAGCTTTAAAGATGTTTAGAAAACGAATATTATTTATTGCATAC
>JADGFH010000908.1 GCA_016743925.1 Labilibaculum sp. | reverse complement strand
ATTATATATAATTAAAATAATTGAGAAGAAAGATACCTCTTATTTAGAAGGGCGATTAGCAAAATTGGATAAATACTATTTTTTAGATGTCATTCCAAATGACGATGATGTTGAATCTAAACTGGATGATGACTATATGATTGGTTTGGTTGCTCCAATGCATGGCTTTTTTAAAATACATTTTAAAGAGGGGCGTATAATTGCAAATGAGATAGGATATAATGATTTTGAGAAATTAATTGAGGAAAAGAAAATTAGACTGGAGTATATAACTAGAGGCGATCGAATAATTATTACAGATAAAACAGCTAATATTCAGAAATTCTTGGTGAAATTTGCTGATACAAAAATGTTTAATGATCCAAAAGAAGCATTAATATTGAAACGAGTAAAGAATTGAGGCTCCGACTTCAAGTCGGATTCTCAATAAAAAGAATGAAATGATCAACTCAATCAAAAATATTCTCAAAAGCTTATTTCAAAACAGGATACTTCAACACATCCTGTTTTGGATGGCTTCTTTTTATGTATTAGTACAATTCTTTGCCTTAGAAGAGAATATTACGGATATCGATATTGTATACACATTGCTTTTCCATATTAGTTTGGTAATAGGGGTTTATTTAAATACATCAGTAGTTGTTCAGATTTTTTTAAAGAAAGAGAAGTATGGATTGTATATTATAGCACTGATTGCACTTTGGTATTTTGTAGCTTTTCTGAATCAGTTTACATTCGAAAAATTGAGCGATTGGATCGCACCCGATTATTTCTTCATTTCATCCTACGAACTAGCTGATTTATTAAAATTTAGTTTCGTATACATCGCCTTAAGTACTTTGCTGAAATTATCAAAATCGGGCTTTCATGTTCTGGAGACAGCAAAGCAATTGGAATCACTAAAGCGAGAGCAAGCAGAGACCGAATTGAATGCACTAAAAGCGAATATCAATCCCCATTTTCTATTCAATAATTTGAATTCCCTGTATGCATTATCGCGCAAGAATGCGAAAGAAACACCCGAGTACATTTTAAAGCTATCGGAGCTGATGCGTTACATGATTTACGAAACGAAAGACCAGATGGTGTCTCTCGAAAAGGAAATCAATTACATTAGCAATTACTTGGATTTACAAAAGCTAAGATGTCATTCCGATACTAATATTCATTATTCGATTGATGGAGAAATTGGGTCACAAGAAATTGTTCCTTTTCTCTTAATTCCTTTTATCGAAAATAGTTTTAAACATGGAGGAGTAAATCAGTCTAATTCTAATTTAATCGATTTAAAGATTTGCATTGAGGAAGAAAACCTAAGCATGATTTTAATAAATAGTACAGCTCCGAAAGAGTCTATTGAGATTGGTAAAGAGGGCGGATTTGGAATCGAAAATGTGAAAAAACGATTGAATTCTCATTATCCGGACCGACATGAACTGACACTTGCTTTAAGGCAAGATCAGTTTAAAGTGAAACTTAAGCTGAAATTAAACGATGAATAACAAAAGCGAGAATACCTTCACATGCCTGATTGTTGAAGATGAGCCATTGTCTCAGGAGATTATTGAGTCCTACATCGAAAATTGTCCGGATCTAAAGGTGCTTGGAGTTTGTAAAGATGCATTGCAGGCAAATCAGATCTTATATAAAGAAAAAATTGATCTACTCTTTTTAGATATCAACATGCCCATATTAAACGGCATCGATTGGCTAAAATCATTAGATGAACTTCCAGAAGTTATATTTACCACTGCATACCCAGAACATGCGGTGGAGGGGTTTAATTTAAATGCTGTTGATTATCTCTTAAAACCTTTTTCGTTCAACCGTTTTTTAAAAGCAGTTAACAAGTTTACAGGTTTAAAGAAAAAGCTAGCGAAAGGTAATGTATCTTCTGATTCTACAATCACTGTAAAGTCGAATAAGAAAACTTATTTATTGAAATCAGCAGATGTTAATTATATCGAATCGGATGGAGATTATCTAAAATTACACCGAGATGAGGATTGTATCGTGATTCATGAAACCTTAAAAAGTTTTCAAACTAAATTACCCGATACAGATTTTTTACGCGTTCACCGATCCTTTATCATTAATACAGCTAAAATAGATTATCTGGAAGGCAATCAGGTTTGCATTAATCAGAAAATGATTCCAGTAGCAAATACTTATCGGGAGAAATTGAAAGAGATATTAGAAAAAAACAGATGAATCCTATTGAAAATACTTCTTAGACTAATGAAAGTGACGCTATGTCAGGCAAAAATGCTTCTGAGAGGTATCAAAGTGCTTCTGGCGCATATCGAAATGCTTCTGGCTTATGTGAAAATGCTTTCTGACAGATTGTAGTGCTTCTGGCGGGTATCAAAATGTTTCTGGAGTAGGCTGAAGTACTC
>JADGFH010000907.1 GCA_016743925.1 Labilibaculum sp. | reverse complement strand
TAGGGGAGCATATGAAAATAATCTTAATAGAAAAAAAGTATCAGTGAAGGGAGCCACAACAGTCGATTGGGAAGTTATACCTTACTTTTTTGTTGATAATGTTGCTTACAGCACTTCGGGTAAAAGTATTTCTGCTACAGCTAATATTAGTAAGACTAGCACAAAAGATTTAGAATCTGTATCTATCTTGATTTCAGGATTAAGTATTTGTGATAGAGTAAATAAAGATAAACAAGTAATAGTGGACGCTGAGGATATAAACGATTTAAGTTCTGTAAATCTAACTGTTGATTTATCAGACTATACTAAAGCATACTGCTTTGTCCGTATCGGTATTAAAAGTGTCGGAAATTCTAATTACAACTATAGTAAAGTAGAAAAAATAAATTTATAAGCTGTTTTCAAAGTATAAGGATGGTTTCATTAAGTGGAGCCATCCTTATTTTTTTTTACCTTAATTTTCAGTGTTTCATTTTATCACTTCCTTGGTGGGGATTGCAACATTAAACGGCACGTTTTATTTTTTCTTCATGAATTTGTAATGAGAATCTCCAAATATTTTATGTCCTAAGGTTTTAGGATGGCACGATGTACAATTCATTTTACCTGTGGCATTACCTAACTTGCCTTCTTTTCCATGACAGGTCATACACGTTCTTACCGATTCGTTATCATGCGAATTGGCAATAAAAGTATTCTCGTGATAAGCATTAAGAATAGTAACTGTTTGTGCTGCTATATCAGCGGTTAAACGACGACATCTTTCTTTTCTTTCTTTGCCATCTATTCTTAATCTACTAGCTTTTCCCCATCTTGCTATGGATGCATGGCATAGAAAAGATTTTGCTACAGATGTAGGAGGAATAAAGTCTAAAATTGGATTGTTTGGTTTAAATACAGGAAATGAGGTGCTTTCATAAATACGAAATAACTCGGCAACAAGAAGATCCTGTATTTTCTTTTCCTCAACCAATAAGCCAATAAGAGCTGCAGCACCATTTAAGGTACCACAAACAGTACCGGTTCCGCTCACTCCGCCGTGTCCATATTGCATCATTTGAGTTGGGAAGGAGGCAAATGGTTCACCAATTTTTTCTGCTAGTTGTACAATAACACTATTAAAAACACCATACATACAACTTCCAGTGGAGTAGCCATCGTATGCTAACTGTGCGGTAACATCTGGATTTAATCGAACATAGGACCATTTGGCTTCACTCTTTTTGAATTTCAGGTTTTGAGGTGCTGCTGCTGGATTCACATCTGTTTTAAAGGCAGTTGTAAGCATTGCTGTCCCAATTCCACCTGTTGCCAAAGCTGCTGCAGCTAATTTTATTGCTTTACGTCTTTCCATTATTCTTTGTTAATAGGATCTAATTATTTATTCAGTTCGTGATTTAACAGCCAAATGTAAATGTTTTTTTACAGATGCAATAAATAAACTTAATTCATTTTTCTGATAAGTTTACGAAGCAAGAAAGTTGCAAATAAAATTGTAAAGATCCTTTGCGAATTGGAAGGTTTTATGTGGCAAAAGGGTGGTAAGAACTGTGTTTAATGGCCTCTTGATTTATATTTCTTCGGATATCATAAATCTTAACGATTGGCAAGTGTTGGTTTGTTTTCAATCGCGTTCTATACGTTTAGGTAAATAACTTTTACTTTATTTAGATGGTATTGTAGTGTGTGATTTTTTAATTGGGTATTGTTTAAATCACAGGTTGAGTGGCATCTATTTTAAAGAACTTTTGTTTTGCTTCTAAAATTTTGTAAGACCAGGAAGCTTTAAACTTGTCGTTGGTTTGTATTAGATATTCAGTAGATCAAATTCGAATAAGTGCTTAAAAGATCATAAAGTTGATTGGGAAAGAAAAATGATTTTTTCTGTGTTGAGCGATGTGAAATATGACGTTCACTTTCTTTAGATTTTCTAAAACGGATCTCTCAGTGGCTACAATAAGATCAAAATTAATTAACAATAAGTTAGTTTAACTTTACGATTAGACCATTACCATTTTAGAGACATTACCTGTGGCTTGCTTTGTTTTTTCATGTGCCTCTTAGGATTTTGGATTGTGATTTTACAAAAAAGCCCATAAATAGAGGCTTGTCGAATATTTCACAGGAGTTTTGGGGAATTCTAGCGTCTGAAAATCTTGATTTTCAACTGGGAGAGTCATTCTCTCACGTGAGAGAGCGAATCTCTCACCTGAAAATGTCAAGTTCACCTATTTTTTGAACATTCTCACATTTGAAAATAGGGAGTTTCACCTGAAAATGATGATTCAGCTGTTTTTTGACGATTCTCACATCTGAAAATCCTCAGAAAATAGTGTGAGACTCATTCTCTCACAGTTATGATTGACATTCTCACGCTTTTTGCTGGTATTTTCACCC
>JADGFH010000906.1 GCA_016743925.1 Labilibaculum sp. | reverse complement strand
CTGCTTTATATGGTCTTCAGTACATTTAAGCAAAATTGAATCCCTTTTAGCACTTGCTGAAGCCGATCTTTCTTCCGTTTTCACAAATGCATACTCACCAAAACTTTTCCCTTCGTTAAGCTCGATAAAGACATGTTCCGCATCATGAATTTGAACAGAACCTTTTCCAATAATAAAAGCTGCACCACCTAAATCTCCTTTTGAAAAAATAGTTTCCCCTTTTTTTACTTTTAACTCCTCAACGATATTGCTTAAAAAGCGATATCCTTCCATATCCTGCTCAACAAGAAAATCCAATTTCTTTAGTAATTCTATTTTTTCATCAGGACTTAAAGACATTTACGATTCGTTAAATGGTGAAAGATTGCTGTGGTAAATATACCAAATTCAAAAAAAAATACACAAATAATCTTCAGTAAGAATTGGACATAAAAAAACTGCTGATAAAATCAGCAGTTTAAAATATTATTAAAATGATCTTAGAACAATTTAAATCCTAAAGTAACATTTACCATCTTATTCTTTTTAAGAAATTCAGAAGAAACATCAGTTAGTCCAAATTCATAATCTACATCTAGAGTCAATTTCCAAACATCAACACCCGCTCCAACTTTAGCATTCCAAACAGCTCCCTCAAAATCTTCATCTACCTTACCTAGAGTAGATTTGAAACTATCATCAATATTAAATGAAGCAACGGGACCAGCAAAAGCTCTTAATTTAAATGCTGGTAATTTCACAATCTTATAACCTAACAAAATAGGAATATCAAGACTTTTTCTTTTTACATCAAAATCAACACCATCAACTTCAAGTTCACTTTTTCTAGAAACATAATTCAATTCTGGCTGAAGATACCACTTATTCAAATTCACTCTCAAAAATGCACCAAGCATCATTCCATTATCTGCCTTATCCTTTACTGATGAAGCATTAGGGATTTTAGCATCCATTTTCGTACTTACTAAGCCAGCATGTACACCAAGACTTATAGGAGAAGATAATTGTGCAAATAAAGCACTTGAAAACATGCAGATTACTGCAATTAAAAAAATCTTTTTCATAGTTAATTTCTTTTCATTCATGTTATTATAAATCCTCTAAAAAAGAGGATTTTCTTTCATTTATCATTCAAAAACAAACACTAAGATATAGAATATTAGTATTCATATAAAATAATTATTCAATAAATATGTGTAAAACAAAAACCCGGCCAAACTGGCCGGGTTTCATATATTTTAGTTTTAGGTAATTACAAACCTAATTTCTTCTTCATTTCTTTCGACAAAGCATCCTTGTGAATCATAAACGACATGGTTTTATAAGATACAAATGGATAAGAAGCATAAAAATACCCCTTGTAATCATTATTGCCTAATCCCCATGAATTCTTCACTATAAAATACTTATTGTCTTTCTGATCTTTTGCAATACCTACGATGTGCATTCCATGATCATCAGTTGTTGTATAGTTATCAAATGCTTCCTGACGCAATTCCTGAGTAATTGTCTTTTCAGAACTAGGCCCTTCTCCATTTAATTTATCGCTTTTTTCCTTTTTAGAAAGTTTTTCCCACTTAGAAATTTCAGAATCAGACATATTCTTCACATCAACACCAGGAACAACAGCAATACCTTTGCTAAATTTGAAACCTCTTTCGCTAACATCAGATGCCCAACCAATAGAATAACCATTCATGATAGCACCTTCCATAATCTCCATCATCTCATTCATTGGAACATTGTATACTTCATCCCATAACCAGTTATCAGGAACCTCAATAATAAATTTTTCGTAAAAAGGGTGGTGCGTGTATGATGAAATCTCGATATAATCTTCTGGATTAACACCTACAAAATCGTTAGCAAACGACTTAGGAGTATATTCTTTTCCTTCGTAATCGAATTTTTCTGGAATTTCACCTAAATAAGCATCCAAAACTCCATCAAAACCTTTGTGCCATACTGGAGTAATTTTCTTATTTTTATTTTTAATTACTGCCTCAACGTAGTTATTCAAAACTGCATCTAGTTCACCATGAGTATGTCCTTCTTCACCATAGTTCAAGCCTTGGTAAACATTTTCTGGAACAATACCATAATTCTTCATTACGTAAGTAACATCGTGAAATGCACCTCCGCCACCGAAGTTAAATTTACCATTCATACGAACATGCTTAATCGCTTTGTCTGAATAGCAGTTGTAAACCACAAACATCTCTGATAAATCCGTTTCTGGTTTTCCCATTCTGATCATTTCCGATTCGATAAAAGACAAACCTGAAAATGACCAACATGTACCTGATCTATGCTGGCTTTTCACAGAAGTCGCAGGTAGTCTTTTAATATCAGTAAAAACATATCCTTCTTTCTTCTTCTCTTCTTTCTTTTCTGCTTCA
>JADGFH010000905.1 GCA_016743925.1 Labilibaculum sp. | reverse complement strand
TTTGCTTGATGACTCAGATCTTCAAATGGAACTAGATCTTCACCAAGAGATTGACGAAGCCATAATGGAAACAGATATTATGGATCTAAGAAGTAAGCTTGAAGCAATTGAAACACCTCCAACTCCTAGTCGGAAGCGAAAACTTAAATTTCTAACAAAGTGGAATATTGCAGCAGCATCCCTTGCATTAATTATTGGTTTGGGAAGTTTAATGTATATTTTCAATGACAAATCCACTTACTCTAACGACCAAATATTTAGTAATTATTACAAGCCGTATAATGTTGTAGTAAACACTCGTTCTGCCGATGCAACGGTTGACAACCTCTTAATGAACGCTGTTAATAGTTACGAATCAAAAGACTATCGTACAGCACTTACTTTATTCAAGCAAATATTGGATAAGGATAGTACTAACATTACGAGTAATTTTTATTCAGGAATTTCAAACATTGAAATCAATGAATATTCTAAAGCAAATAAAAACTTTACTCGAGTAATAAAGCACAAGAATAACCTATTCATTGAACAATCTGAATGGTATCTTGGTTTCTGTTACCTCATGACAAATGAGAAAGATAAAGCTCTTAAGCAATTTCATGTAATTGCTCAAGGAAATAGTTTCTACAAGACGAAAGCTTTAGAAATTATCAATAGATTAGAATAGATTACATCATCATTCATCAAAGCATAAAAGCCATCCAATTAGATTGGATGGCTTTTCTATTGGTTAGCCCCATAATGAAATAAATCTTCAGTAAATCAACACTTAGATAAAAACCAATATAATAAATAGGTTTAGACGCATTTTACGGGAATATTGAATCAATTTTAGGGAATTACATATTTGAGGCAAACAAGAATCAAATAAGCTCTAAAAAGATCTAAAATCAACGTTGAGTTAAAGTCAGTAAAAACAATTAATCTTAAAGGGTTTAAAAACAAAAAAATCCAGTGAAACTAATTTCACTGGATCTTATTATAATTAATTGAATAATAGAGTTAAATTTTACACAACTCCAATTATTTATTTTTTAATATTCAGCATTCTTTGGTGTACGTGGGAAAGGAATTACGTCACGAATATTACCCATTCCGGTAACAAACAACATCATTCTTTCAAACCCTAAACCAAAACCAGAGTGAGTAGCTGTACCAAAACGACGTGTATCTAAATACCAATCCATTTCGTCAGCAGGAACACCCATTTCGTTCATACGAGTTACCAACTTGTCGTAATCTTCTTCACGCTGCGATCCACCAACAATTTCACCAATACCTGGGAAAAGAATATCCATAGCCGCTACAGTTTTTCCATCATCATTCTGTTTCATATAGAACGACTTGATCTCCTTTGGGTAATCGATCAAGATTACTGGCTTTTTGAATTTCTTCTCAACCAAATAACGCTCGTGTTCCGACTGAAGATCAGCTCCCCAACCATCAATTACATATTTGAATTTCTTTTTCTTGTTTGGCTTCGAGTTACGTAGAATTTCGATAGCCTCAGTATAAGTTAAACGAACAAAGTCATCCTCTAATACAAAACGTAACTTCTCGATAAGTTCCATTGATTGCTCGTCGGCTTTCTTACCTTTTTCTTCTTCCTGAAGACGCTTACTTAAGAATTCAAGATCGGTCATACAGTTATCCAAAGCATATTTAATCATATACTTTAAGAATTCCTCAGCCAAATTCATATTGTCAACAATATCGTAGAATGCCATTTCTGGCTCAACCATCCAAAACTCGGCTAGGTGACGTGTTGTATTTGAATTCTCAGCACGGAAAGTAGGACCGAAGGTATAAATTTCACCTAAAGACATAGCACCAAGCTCACCCTCTAATTGACCAGATACGGTAAGATTAGTCTCTTTTCCAAAGAAATCTTCTTTATAGTTAATTGTTCCATCCTCGTTTAAAGGCGGATTCTTAGGGTCAAGAGTCGATACTCTAAACATTTCACCAGCACCCTCGGCATCAGAACCTGTAATAAGTGGTGTGTGCATGTAATAGAATCCTTTTTTATTGAAGAAATCGTTAACAGCGAAAGCCATGGCATGACGAATACGGAAGATCGCACTAAATGTGTTGGTACGGAAACGTAAATGAGCCTTCTCTCTTAGGAATTCCAAAGAGTGCTTTTTAGGTTGCAATGGGTATTTATCAGGATCAGCCACACCTAAAACATCAATGCTTATAGCTTCAAGCTCTATAGATTGTCCGCTTCCTGCAGATTCGATTAATTTACCATTAACAGAAATAGCTGCACCCGTCGTAATTTTCTTCAATAAGTCCTCATTAAAATTAAGAACATCAACAACGATCTGAATATTATTAATAGTAGAACCATCATTTAAGGCAACAAAATTAATTTGCTTATTACCACGCTTGGTTCTTA
>JADGFH010000904.1 GCA_016743925.1 Labilibaculum sp. | reverse complement strand
CTTATAAACCTTGTATGGCAACAATGTTTCAGGATGCTTTACGGTATAAAAAATAGTTTTATTATCGCTAGCCCAAGTTATACCGCCAGTGGTATTTCCAATTTCGTCGGCATATACTTTATCATTTACTAAACTTTTAAACTTAATTGTATATTTTCTTCTACTTACCGTATCCTCCGAAAAAGCTAAGATTTTGTTATCCTCGCTAACCGAATAATCTCCCACAGCAAAATAGCTGTACCCTTTTGCCATTTCTGGAACATTAAGCATAATTTTTTCTTCAGCACCTAACGATCCTTTTTTACGACAGTATAAAGGATATTCTGCATCACCCTCTGTTCTATTGTAATAGTAATATCTATTTGATTTGTACGGTACTGATTCGTCAGTCTTCTTGATACGGGCAACCATTTCATCAAACAGTTTTGTTTGAAAATCATCCGTATGTTTCATCATGGCATCGGTATATGCATTTTCAGCATTTAAATAATCAATTACCTCAGGATCTTCTCTTTGGTTCATCCAATAGTAATTGTCGATTCGGGTATCTCCATGAACCGTTAGTTCTTTTTTCACTTTTTTAGCTACAGGAGGTTCTGGAGTTGTTGTTTTTTGACTACAAGACATAGCAATAAAGGAAGTTATTAGGACTCCCATAAGGTATTTAATGTTCATAACTAAAGGCAATTTGTTAGTGTCAGTTAATATTGATTTTTAAATTTATAACGAATATTATCCGTTAAATAAATTATCATCCACTAATTTAACAAAAATCACCCTTTATTCAATACAAAATTAGATGGACTCGTTTTTAATACGATTAACCGAATATTTAGCTAGATGAAAGTACTTTTAGGTAAGACATCCCTAGTCGGACTTTGTAATATTCTATTTCTTCTTTTAAAAACAAATGCAGATCTTTTACGTTAGATGTTTTATTTAAAGAATAATACGCACCTTCTATTTGCTCTATTTCTGATGGATTTAAATATTCTGTTAGGTCGACATCAGCACCTTTCTCATATAGAGAGGCCAAATGAGAATAAATGGTTACAGGATTTATTTTGCGAATACTTGCAATTTCCTCAACCGAAAAGCCTTGTTTATAATATTCATAAGTTTGATAAAAAGACTCACCACTTTTCTTAGCTTCCTTGTTCTTATTATCGCTAAACTGAATAATTTCATTGATAAATATATCGCCATACAATTCATACTTGCGAACACCAACTCCTGAAATCATTTTCATTTCGAACTCACTTTTTGGCTCTTCCTGTGCCATTTGTTGCAAACTAGCATCTGAAAACACCAAGTAAGGAGGAATATTCTCCTCTCGGGATATTTGAAGACGTAATTTTCTTAGTGCTTCGAACAATCCCTCTCGAGCTTCTTGTTTGGTGGTTTTCACAATTGGTTTAATAGCAGGTTCCGATTTCATAGAAGCCAAATGAACCAAGTTAACGATACGTTCCCCAAACAAAACTTCTCTTCCCTGCTCGGTTAGCTTTAAAGCATTACCCTTATCGTAAGCAACCGAAATGTATCCTAAATTTAGAAGTTGAAGCATATACTGCTGCCAATCTTGATAAGCAATATCTTTACCAGCTCCGTAAGTTTTTATTTTCTGATATCCTCGAGCTAGAATTTCATGTCGAGATGAACCGCGTAAAACATCAATAAGAGTACCTGCTGCAACCTGTTCCTTCATGCGAATTATTGCAGAAAACGCTTTTTGTGCAATAATGGTTCCATCGAAAGATTTTGGAGGATTTTTACAGACATCACAATTGTTACAATCTTCTTCTAAATGTTCTCCAAAATAACTCAATAGAATTTTTCGGCGGCAAATTTGTGCATCACAAAACTGCTGGATTCGTTCTAATTTAGCATTGGAAACATCTTTCTGAGCTGATTCTTCAATAAATTTTCGATGCACAATTACATCCGAAAAGCTATAAAATAAAAGTGTGTCGGCTTTTAAGCCATCACGACCAGCACGTCCAATTTCCTGATAATACGACTCAATATTTCGAGGTAAATTATAATGAATAACCCATCTAACATTCGACTTGTCAATACCCATTCCAAAAGCAATGGTGGCACAAATAATTGGCACTTCATCGTTAATGAAATCTTCTTGGCGCTTCGCACGTTCATCAGATGAAAGGCCGGCATGATAATAAGAAGCATTTACACCTGCATTTCTCAATTTCTCAGATAATCCTTCCGTTGCTTTTCTACTAAGGCAATAAACAATCCCTGATTGATGTGGCCGTTGACGTAGAAAACCCAAAATGGCTTTAAATTTATCTTTTCCTGGTGCTACATTCAGACTTAAATTCGGACGATCGAATGATGAATTATATCTTTTAGGATTTGTTAATCCCAACTGATTGATGATA
>JADGFH010000139.1 GCA_016743925.1 Labilibaculum sp. | reverse complement strand
AACAATAATTATTAATTTATATTTTAAGAAAAATGAAGAGTTTTAAAATTATCCTATTAGCAGTTTTTTCTATTTCAAGTTTGATTTCGTGTGATAATGATGATATTCAGGATCCTGTTTTTCAAGCTGCTGCTGACATTTATGTTCGTACTATAAAAAATGGAGAAGAAGTTGTTCATGCTCCAGTAATATATGCGTACTCCAACATGGCTTTGTTTTCAACATCCGTTAATTTTAAAGGTGAAACCGATCCTCGTTACGATTTAGATGATGCTTTTGAAGGTGTAAACAGATTCCGAAGTGTTCCATCAACTTCCGATTTTACAACTACTGATATTGAAAATGGTGTTTATGAATTCGAAATTACTTCAACAGGTAACGAAGTGATAAAATTGAAAGATGAATTACTAGATGCAAGGATGGATGTGATGAACATTACAGAATTCACCCTTGATGATGATACTCATAAATTTGATATTACATGGGATAAGATTGATAATGCAGATGTTTACGTTGTAAAATTAATGTCAGCGATAGACAAAAATCTCATTTTTGTATCTAATGGTTTAAGTAAGAATACTTACACATTTAAGCCAAGTGATAGAGGATGGTCTAACAGCATAACTCCTAAAGAAGGTACAACTTACACAGTTGCTGTTTGTGCATACTTACTTGAAACTGATGATGCGCCCTCAGGTAATATCAATCATGAAACTGTTGAATATAAAGAAATCGTTTGGTAACAAACCAAAAATCTCGCCTTCCAAAATGGGAGGCGAGATTTAATCGTTGATCGTTAATTAATTTATGATTGTGAATTAAATCGAGAAACAAAATTATGATTTAATTCAGCGCATATTAGAATCCTATTCCTAAAATCAAATTTGCTGTTTCTGCTTGTGGGTTAATACCAATTTTAGCCCAAGTATTTAAAGAAAAATTATCGTTTATTTTGACTTTTCTTGTTGCAGTTGCACCAATATTTACAAAACCTACGCTTTTACCATAAACCTGATTTTCAAAAGGGTTAAGACCTGCGAATAAAGAAACTGTTTCGCCACCAATTTTTACCGGGTAACCAAACTCTACATAAGTTGAGTAATTCTGATCTCCATTTTCGTCTAAATCGCGACCATAAAGAAAAGTACAAACACTAACGCTCAAAGGAAACTGCTCATTAAAATAGAAATTAAAAGCTGCATCAATTAAGTGATTCGTTGTTTTTCTATCTAAATCAAGATAGTTGTAATCGTCGATAGAAGCTCTATCTCTGTTTGCGAATAAATCCCAAACATCAATATTAAAATGATCACTAAATTTGTATCCTGCGTGGAAATCGAATTCTGAATAAGTATTATCGAATGCATATCCACCCCAAGCACCAAATGTGAAGTTATTGTTTGTATAAGCAAGATCCATTTCGAAGTTCGCAGTATTACTTACCATGATACCTCTCCAGTAGTGTCTTGTTGTTACAGATGGACTAACGGTTACTTTTCCTTGTGCATTTACAGTAACATTAGAAGCCATTATTATAATCAGGACTAATAATGCTGATATTTTATATGTAATTTTTTTCATCTTACTATTAATTATATTCTAATGAGCTTTGGATTACATGGCAACCCAAATCTCATTAGATGGGTTAATTTTTGTAGTGGTTAATTTTTTTATAAGTACATGAAAAGTACTGCTGCTATAACTGTTCCTAAAATAGGAGCAACTATTGGTATTAAAGAGTATCCCCAGTCACTTGTTCCTTTGTTATCCATAGGAAGAATAGCGTGCATAATTCTTGGACCTAAATCTCTTGCAGGGTTAATTGCATATCCAGTTGTTCCACCTAATGAAAGACCAATAGCAACAACTAATAAAGCAACAGGTAATGCACCTAAAGTTCCCAAACCAATCTTAGCACCTTCCATTCCAGCTGCTTCTAAAGAAGGACCAGCTAAATAAAAGATCACAAACATTAATACAAATGCTCCAATTATTTCACTAATTGCGTTACTTCCTAAGTTTCTGATCGCTGGACCTGTAGAAAAACAAGCTAGTTTAGCTCCACCATCTTCAGTTGAATTAAAATGATCGCGATACATTAACCATACAAGGAATGCTCCCATAGCTGCACCCAACATTTGGGCAGCAATAAATAAACCTACTTTCGACCAAGCAAACATTCCTGCTACAGCTAAACCGATAGTTACTGCTGGATTAATGTGTGCTCCAGATACTGGACCTGCAACAGCAACACCTGTAAATACAGCTAGTCCCCATCCCATAGTAATTACGATCCAACCACTATTATTTCCTTTTGTTTTATTTAATACTACGTTTGCTACAACTCCGTTACCAAGTAAAATAAGTAGCATTGTTCCTAAAAATTCTGCAATAAACTCACTCATGACATTAGATTTTTTACGGTTTTTATTTTAAAAATAAACGCTAGATAGTTTCATCTTCTCAAATCATTCTATCACCTATCCAGCGTTATTCAAATAGTTTTGTTAGTAATTATGCTTCAGTATCCCAGTTCTTCGAACGACCTAGAGCCTTATCCCATCCAGTAAGTAATCTCTTCGACTCGTCTTTATCCATTGTTGGCTCGAATTTCTGATCCATTTGCCACTGGTTCTTAATATCATCCACACCATCCCAGTATCCTACAGCTAAACCAGCTAAGTAAGCAGCACCAAGAGCTGTTGTTTCTAGCGTTTTTGGACGGTAAACCGGAGCATCTAAAACATCCGATTGGAATTGCATTAATAGGTTGTTAATTGCAGCACCACCATCAACACGTAGTTCTCTAATTTCGATACCAGCATCAGCTTCCATCGACTTCAATACGTCTCTCACTTGGAAAGCGATTCCTTCTAAAGCAGCTCTTGCGATGTGAGCAGCAGTTGAACCTCTGGTAAGACCTACAATTGTTCCTCTTGCATACTGATCCCAATGTGGAGCTCCTAATCCTGTAAGAGCAGGAACCATAAATACACCACCATTATCTTCAACCGAAGTTGCTAAAGCTTCAACATCTGCAGATGATTTGATAATACCTAGTCCATCACGTAACCATTGTACAATTGCACCACCCATGAAGATACTTCCTTCTAAACAGTAAGTAGTTTCTCCGTTAATTTGCCAACCAATAGTTGTTAATAAGTTATTTGTAGATTTTACTGGCTTGTTTCCTGTATTGCAAAGCATGAAACAACCTGTACCATAAGTGTTTTTAACCGAACCTGGCTCCATACACATCTGACCGAAAGTTGCAGCTTGCTGGTCACCAGCGATACCTGCAATAGGTACTTTATGAGCGAATAATGTAGAAGTTGTGTGGCCATATACTTCTGAAGAAGACTTAACCTCTGGAAGCATGCTTCCTGGGATGTTTAAAAGATCTAACATTTCAGTATCCCACTCCAATGTTTTAATGTTGTAAAGTAGAGTTCTACTTGCATTCGAAACATCTGTTACGTGAACTGTACCTTGCGTTAACTTCCAGATTAACCAGCTATCGATAGTACCAAAAGCTAATTTTCCAGCTTCTGCTTTTTCACGAGCACCTTCTACATTATCAAGTATCCATTTAACTTTAGTACCCGAAAAATAAGAATCGATAATTAAACCAGTCTTGTCCTGAATCATATCTGCATGTCCTTGCGCTCTCAATTCATCACAATACTTAGATGTTCTTCTATCTTGCCAAACGATTGCGTTATAAATTGGCTCACTAGTTTCACGATCCCAAACAACAGTAGTCTCTCTCTGGTTGGTGATACCAATACCTGCAATGCTTAATCCGTTAACACCTGCTATTGTGATTGCTTCGGCAGCAACACCTGCTTGTGTAGACCAAATTTCATTTGCATCATGCTCAACCCAACCTGGCTGAGGAAAAATTTGCGTAAACTCTTTTTGTGCAGTAGAAATCATTTCGCCTTTTTTATTAAAAACGATTGCACGTGAACTTGTAGTTCCTTGGTCTAATGCTAAAATAAACTTGTCTTTCATTTCAATTTTAATTTTGGGTTATTGTGGTATTTAAAATTTCAATATTTCACTTTACATTTCCACTCATTTCACAAGATGTAAACGATTGCAAGAAATGCTTAAAAAAAATCTCTTATAAGATCTTACCAACTTCAACATGTATATCTCTCTGAAAAGTATAATTTTTCGGATCTTTTTTAGAGGATGGAAGATAGGTGACTCTACACACCTATCTTCCTGGTGTAAAATGTAAGTTGATTTGCGCTGAGCTAATTTTGTGCCAAAAACTAACCGATTAATATTATTAAACTAACAATTATCCTAGTACTATATCATTCCCGAAGTACTAACCTTCCATTGCTTAATCTCATTGCAAATCAACCTGCAAACAAATTATTGTAATGTATATTGAGATGCTAATTCCCTATACTCTTTAACTTGATTCTCTTCCCATGCCTTATTGTAGCCTAGCTCTGTTGCTAATAATTCCGCTACTTTGGGAGCCATCTTTATACTTTCTTCGGCATCTAACAACAAACATCTGGTTCTACGTGATAAAATATCTTCAACGGTTCTAGCCATTTCATATCTTGCTCCCCAAACTACCTGTGCATTAATTACCTTTAGTTTTTCGCTTAAGTATTCTGCTAATCCTTCTTCTTCTTTCGCAATCCTTATAATTTTATCTTCATCTGCTCCATAGAAATACATTGGATTTTTTAAATCAACATTTTTCTTGTAGCCATGTATTTTTAAATTTCGCGTTATTGATTTCTTTTGAGGAAGACCTCCTGTATTTGCTACCGTATCCATAACATCCTCTGCCATCTGACGGTAAGTGGTCCATTTTCCTCCTGTAAGTGTTACCATTCCTGATTTTGAAACTACAATTTTATGTCCCCTCGAAATCTCTTTGGTTTTCTTTCCTTCCCCACTCGGAGCAGCTAATGGTCTCAAACCTGCGAATACACTTCTTACGTCTGATCTTTTTGGAGGTTTCGCTAAAAAGCGTCCCGCTGTTTCCAAAATAAAATTAACTTCTTCTTCCAAAGCTCGCGGCTCTAATTCAGCCGAATCTTTATGTACATCAGTTGTTCCTACAACTACTTTATTATGCCAAGGCACTGCAAACAATACACGTCCGTCGGATGTTTTTGGGATCATGAGTGCATAATCACCAGGAATAAATTCTTTATCTAATACCAAGTGTACTCCTTGGCTAACTTTTACAATATCACGGGCCTTTGGCTCATCCATCTTGATGATTTCATCAACAAATACTCCAGTAGCATTTAGAACAACTTTAGCTTCCAAATTATAAGTTTTACCACCCTCCATATCTCTAACGGATACGGCATTCACTTTACCATTTGATTTCTGAATTCCCTCAACTTTCATATAGTTAAGTGCAACTCCTCCATTTTCAACAAATGTCTGACACAAATTAATTGCTAATCTAGCATCGTCAAATTGTCCATCATGATATACAACTCCACCGCAAAGGTTTTCACTCTTAAGTGTCGGAATGTATTTCAAAGTACGTTTCTTGGAGAATGGTAAAGAACGACCATAACCTAATTTCCCTGCCATCAAATCGTACATTGTAAGTCCTAAGGTATAATATGGAGTTCCCCACCATGTGTAATTAGGAATTATAAACGATTGATCTTTTACAAGATGTGGAGCATTTTGCTTCATCAAGCCTCTCTCTCTTAGCGCTTCCAATACGAGAGAAATATTCCCTTGTGCCAAATATCGAACTCCTCCATGTACCAACTTCGTACTTCTGCTTGATGTTCCTTTAGCAAAGTCGTCTTGTTCTAAAAGTAAAGTTTTATATCCTCTTGTCGCTGACTCGATAGCTGACCCTAAACCTGATGCTCCACCACCTACAATGATCACATCCCACTTACAATCTACCTTCTCAATCTCTCTAATCATCTTATCTCTTTTCATATCAGCTCAGTAAATTATAAATCTCTCTTTTGAACTTTTAAAGTTCTTTTTCCCAGAACTCCCAAATACTTCCATATCCATTTTCTTCATCTCGAACATTATTGCCTTTCGGTACTGTCAAAATGTCGAGGAAAAAATCGTAAAGTCGATTCCCTACTTCTAAATCAAATCTTTGATCTTCCATTGTCAAGTAATTTTATATAACAAAATAAATCCGATTACATAGTACATTGTATAACTATGTAGATTTTGAAAAAAAATGGAAGTATTACTTCCAGAGAGCTTGAATTGAGAAAGAGTAAGAACTATTTCCTTTTTGTAAACCCTCGATACAAAGCTAAATAAAATACTTAGCTTTACAAGGTACGTAGTATTAAAATTAGTAATTCTTATTTAGTCTAAAGTTTCTAATTCTCCAGAATAGACTGATCAATAGTAGCTTACCATTCTAAATAAATGTTAATATATCTTAATTTAAATAAATACAAGCTATTTAAACCAAAAAAAGCCGTACTTAAACAGTACGGCTCTCTCTATATTTCATCTAGAATTTAGTCTTCCGAATCCAACCAATTAAGGGATCGGTTAACTGCTTTTTCCCAATATTTTTTATGGTGTTTTACTGTTTTTTCATCCATTTTCACATTAAATTCATTCGAGACTTTCCATAAATCACGAATTTCATCCATGTTTTCCCAAAAGCCAACGCCTAAACCGGCTAAATATGCCGCTCCCATAGCTGAAATATCCTTTATCTCTGACTGCACAACAGGAATATCAAAATAATCTGATTGATATTGTAACAAAGTATTATTGACCATTGTTCCACCAGCCCTTAATTCGGTAAAACTGATACCAGAATCTGCTTCCATCGTTTTTAATACATCCGTAGATCTATGCGCTATCGATTCCAATGAGGCCCTTGCTATATGCCCAATACTTGTACTCATATTTAGTCCCCAGAATGTACCTCTTGCGTATTGATCCCAATAGGGAGCACCTAATCCTGTAAAGGCAGGAACAATATAAACACCTCCATTGTCCTTTTCCGTTAAGGCTAAGGTTTCAATTTCTTCTATGGAATGTATTAAGCCCAATCCATCACGTAGCCATTGTATAACAGCTCCTCCAATAAATACACTACCTTCTAAAGCATAAGTTACCTTATCTCCAATACCCCAGGCAATTGTGGTAATTAAATCATTTTTAGATTCTACTGGCTTCTCGCCTGTATTCATTAATATAAAACAACCCGTATTGTAGGTGTTTTTTACCATTCCTTTGTCGAAACATACTTGCCCAAACATAGCCGCCTGCTGATCTCCACAAATTCCTGAAATAGGAATATTAGTGCCAAACATTGATCTTCTGGTAGTTCCATATACTTCACTCGAAGTACTAACTTTCGGAAGTAATGATGCTGGAATATCTAACAAGTCAAGAAGTTCCTGATCCCATTTCAAATCGTGAATATTATAAAGCATGGTTCTACTTGCATTGGACATATCCGTTACATGTGTCTCACCTTTAGTAAGCTTCCAAATTAACCATGTATCAACAGTACCGAATGCCAGTTTTCCTTGCTCTGCATTTTCTCTAGCTCCTTCTACATTATCAAGTAGCCATTTTATTTTTGTTCCAGAAAAGAATGCATCTAAAATCAGCCCTGTCTTTCCCTTTATCATATCCGAATGGCCTTGTTTCTTAAGCTCATCGCAATATTTTGATGTTCTCTTATCCTGCCAAACAATAGAATTATATATAGGCTGCCCTGTTTCCCGATCCCAAATAATCGTTGTTTCTCGTTGGTTTGCGATTCCAATGCCAGCAATATCTTCACCTGTTAATCCTGCCTTCTCTAACACTTCTTCCGCAACCGATGCTTGTGAATACCAAATTTCCTTAGCATCCTGCTCTATCCAACCTGGCTTAGGATAATATTGTTCGTACTCCTTTTTAACTTGAGCAACAATTTCACCATCCTTATTAACAATTAAAGCTTTCGATACAGAAGTTCCTTGATCCAAGGATAAAATATAGCTTTTCATACCTTTACAATTGACTGGTTTTCATAAAATTATCACACACTCTCTAGAATCCTTGTAATCGAAAGATTTAAAGAATCTACATACTCTTTCATAACCTTTAAATGAGCTGTTCCCTCATCCGTAAGCTTGTAATATTTACGTGGAATACCTGTATCCATTTCAGCCCATTCGGACGTAACCAGTTTCTCTTTCTTTAACCTATTCAAAAGTGGATATATGGTACCTTCAGCTATTTCTAGAGAAGTAAACTGATTCATTTCGCTAATCAATTCATAACCATAACATGGTTTAGATCTCAGCAGTAAAAGAATGATATATTCCAACAAGCCCTTTTTAAATTGGGATTTCCATTTGGTGATGAAATATAAGTTAATGTCTTCGTTCATAGTTTAACAAACATATAAAAAAACACCTAGTTTTACAAGATACTTTGTAAAAACAGGAAGCTTAAGAGATAAATAATAATCCAATAACAGCATTTAATGTAAAATCTATTTTCCCGCCATTGAATAAAACAAAGTATTATTTTAAAGAAACCTCAACTCGATAATTTGTCTGCTTTTGCTGCTCTGAAATGTTCTTTAAATCAGAAGTGCTTACCTCGAAACAGTCTACAGGAAGTAACAAGCTATCTTTCATGTAGTTTTGCAGATTCAAATTCCGATCTTCCAGCTGTTTTGCAAACAGTTTATCTAGCTCTTGTTCTCCAATCATCTTTACGCAAAGCGGAACAATAGAATCCTGATTAATAGCAATTGGAACTTTATAAATAAAACTATGAAATTCAGTATTATTTCTAGCCCAATTAAATAACTCATCAGCCTTCATAGAAATTTCACTCTGCACGTTATTTTTATAAAACCGATTAGCACATTCTTGTATTGCAAATAAATTTCTTTCTTCTTCTGGATTCGTTTCCTGAGTAAATGTAAATTTTAATTCAGTCTTCTTTTCTGTAATTTTTGCAATTTGTCTCAAACGTTCTTTTTGAATTTCATTTACCTGAATATCCAAATAATTAAATGGAAGTGATTTGATATTATCTGGATTTGTTCCTGCCAAACTTCCTAACATACCAAATGGCTTGGTTGCTGTTTTCACTAAAAAGTTCATTAAGGTTTTCCAAATAATCTTACTTACACCGAATTTAGGATCTTGCGGATTCCCACTTACAGGCAAATCAAAAGCAATAATGTCATTCTGATCTTTTAGTAAATAAAGCGCCAAACGAACCGGTGCCTTTATCGCATTCGGATCCTTTGTTTTATCCCCAAATTCAAACTCTGAGATTCTTAAATTATTTTGATTTGTTAGTTGTATGGAAGTCATATCAATACTACAAGAATAATTGAATTTACCTTGTGTTATTGGTCTGGCAATATAATATTCTGTATAGGGCGAAAAACTCATTAAATCCAATTGTTTCACCTTTCCCGCGAAATCAAAATCAAAGTAGTCCATTAAACTAAAATGCAATTTACCCAAAGCGTTTCCACTCCCATTTAAATTCATCGAATAATTTACAGGAACACTCGTTGCTTTCTCTGTTATTTCACCTATTTCTACATCAATATCACTTAACGAATAAACAAATTTTCGGTTTAAAGTATTGTCTTCAAATTCCACAAATCCATTTGAAAGTATGAGCGTATCAATCTGATAATACAAGGCAGTAGATTCCTCTTCAACAACAATGGAATCAACCACAAGAGTATCTGATATCATTAAAGGTTCAAAAATAGTTTCAACATTACTTTTATCTGTGTTTAGTGCGGCATATAATTCTAAAGAATCAAGCTCTACACTGACAATTTCATAATGAGATGATCCTAAATTTATGGAATCTAAATTGACTATTGCTGTTTTCGCAGCAACAAACCGCTTATCCTTCTCATCAGTCAACTCAAAATCTTTCAACTTCACAATACCATCAATAATCACATCAGTAAAATTACTCATACTACCATCAACGTGAAGTTGCGTATTCACCTTTCCTTTTAGTGTATTAACTTTCATGTATTCTTTAAGATATACCACGAAAGGACTAACATCAATATCGCTTACACCCAGGTCAACTGAATAGCGTTCTGTAGCATGATCAACATCAGCACTAATGGATACACTGCCATCATTCCCCATTAAGAAATTAACACCCATTTCAGATTTTTCATTGTTCCACGCAATCAAAGGCAAGGCGAGATTAATATCATTTAAATCAATTTTATTATCCTTATCGGTATCTTTGTAACGAAGTTGGCCATTTTTAAACTCAATATCATGAATGGCAAACTTAAGCACATGTTCATTATTTTGAACCGCACTACTATCCACTTCAACTTCTTGTTCTTCTATCAGATCATCAAAATTAAATCCTAGCTCATTTTGAATAACTGCAATATCCAGTCCATCCAAATAAATTTCACTCACTGAGTATTCTCCTGCAAGTAAGTTCCAAGGACTAACATTTACATACAATTCATTAAAAGCGACAAATAGATCTTTGTCATTCTGCTCATACAGCTTAAATCCCACTACTCGAACTGCAACTTTTGCATAATTAAAATGCAATTCGGTAAGCTCTAGCTTACGCCCCAACAATTCTTTAGAGTTTTTATTAATCCAGTACTTAACTGCAGTAGATAGCAATAAGAATACAAGAAAGAGTACAATTAAAATTGAAGCTCCAATTATTCTGCCCTTAGTAATTTTCATCATAAATTTTAAAAATATATTCTTACAAAAATAAGAAATACATCATATACTTTTCATAAAATTCCATTTATATTATACAGCTGCCACAAAAAAAAGGGAGACCAAAGCCTCCCTTATATAAAATCTTACAAATTGGTTT
>JADGFH010000903.1 GCA_016743925.1 Labilibaculum sp. | reverse complement strand
TAAACAAGACTACGAAAATTTTGTTTACCTCAAAAAGGATCAAACATTAAACTGGCAGTATTATTCTAATCAAAATAAAATTATTACACACTTTAACCAGGCTATAAATTTAGAATTGGTTCCAAAAGAAGATCGACAGAATTTCTTAACCAATACCTTAGCATGGTCACTCTATCCAAAACGTTTAAGTATCGATTATGTGTATGAGAATGGTAAGCAAATTAACCAAAAGCCAATAAGTATTTTTAATACAGTCACATCTATTAAAGTTTCTAAAAAATGGGTTATAGATAAGATCCCCCTTAATTCAGAACTTAGTCATTTCGATCGTCAGCTGATTAAAACCGTATATGCTTCAAATTTTGCCCAACTCCTGCCAATCGCAAAGAAGCAATACTACTTGCTTCCAAAATGGGTAAACAAAAATTCTTATTTCATACTCGTTTTTCCGTCGGTGCTTGCCCTATTTCTATTAGCTGGATTAATCATTCTCTTTTACAAAAAAGTAGGCGTAAATATTCCAAACAAAATTGCTCAATTCAATGTAATGTTTGCCTTAGCCTTATTGTCCATTGGCACTTTAGGTTCGCTATATTTTACAATAGCTGAAAAATTAAAAGATCCTTACGTTAGTGTTGGCAATCGAATGGATGTTATATTCGTATTTTTTGCAATGCTTATGATTATTGGCCTTCCTGCTCTTAATATTATACGACTAATTGAATTACGCATTCTCAAACACACACAACACAAGTATTTTAAAGTATTGTTATTGTTTTTATCAACTAGCCTGATTCCTACCCTAAGCTTATTGATTATTGTCTATGCGACCACTAGGCAAGATTTTGATAAATTTGAAATTCAAATCATTATTCGTTTCTTTTGTGCTTTCACTTTCATTGGTGCCATAAGGGCTTTAATCAGTTTTTATATTTTAAAGGAAAAAGAAACAAAAATTGAAAACGAAGTTCAATTGGCTAAGCTTCGCGAGCTTAAAACTAAGGCTGAGTTGGGTGCTTTGCATTCCAAAATCAACCCTCATTTTCTATACAATTCGTTAAATTCCATTGCTGGATTAGCAATAACCGATTCGGAAATAACGGAACACATGGCACTTTCGCTATCCAAATTGTTTCGCTACTCAATCAATAAAGAACAATCCGATTGGTCAACGCTCGAGGAAGAAATACAAATGGTGAATATTTACCTTGATATTGAAAAGGTCCGTTTCGATGATCGATTGGCATTTACCATCGACTTACCAGATGAATTAAAAGCAAGCAAAGTGCCTCGTTTTATTATCCAACCTTTAGTTGAAAATGCCATTAAGCATGGTATTTCAAAATTAGTTAGCAAAGGTGAAGTACATATTTCGGCTCAACAAAATGGAAAATGGATAAAAATTACGGTTAGCGATAATGGTATTGAATTTCCGAAAGAGCTAGTACCAGGCTTTGGAATACAAAGTATTTATGACAAATTAGAAATTATGTATCCAAATAGCTTTGAGCTACATTTTGTTAATGCACCTAACAAACATATCATGCTCAAACTTTCGTAAGACAGCTTTTTTGATGAATAACAATTAACAAAATTGAAATGAATACATACAGAACCATTATTATAGATGACGAAGCAATTGCTCGTCAACGATTAAGCCGTTTACTAAAGGAATGTAATGGTCAAATTCAGCTTATTGCTGAGGCTAAAAATGGAATTGAAGGAGCCGATTTAATCAACAGCTTAAAACCTGATCTCATTTTCCTAGACATTCAAATGCCCGGTAAAACAGGCTTCGAAATGCTCAAAGAGCTAGAGCATGTACCTCATGTTGTATTTTGCACTGCTTATGAAGAATTTGCTTTACAAGCGTTTAACACCTTAGCCATAGATTATTTGGTAAAACCTGTTGAAGAAGATCGCTTGCAACTTACATTAGAGAAATTGAATCGCAACGCTGCCTCTAGTCCTGGATTACAAATTAATGAATTACTTCAATTGGTGAATCAAAAAATGGAAAGCAAAAAATTGCTGTCGATCCCCTACAAAATTGGAGATAGAGTTATTCTCATTAAAACTGAAAATATTACCTACTTCTCGTCCAGTGATAAATACGTAGAATTTTATACCAATGAAAATATAAAATACCTGACGGAACTGAGTTTAAAGAAACTTCTTGAACGCCTACCCAATAACTTTGTACAAATTCACCGAGGCATAATTGTTAACATCAATTTCGTAAAAGAATTCCGAAAATATTTTCGAGGGAAATACATCCTTGTTTTGGACGATGTAATCACAACCAAACTGGAAAGTAGTCGTTCCTATTCCGACAGAATAAAAAATTATTTATGCGTTGAATAATTCACTCTAAAAGTAACAGAATTTAAGCTTATTAAATTCTAAAATG
>JADGFH010000138.1 GCA_016743925.1 Labilibaculum sp. | reverse complement strand
ATCCATCACCTTCTTCGATTCTAGATTTGTTTCCTCGCTTAGGAATCCTTCTAGGTAGTGAATGTAGGTTCCGAAACCGTATTTGTAGGAGATCCATCGTAATAAATCAAAGGCCGATCTGCGTTTAAAAGAATCTTCGGAAATACAAATTGCAAAAGGACGCCAACTAAGTTCTCGGTCTCCTTTTTCTGCTCTTTGTGCAAATATTTGTAGGTATCTACTCAGTTGGAAAACAACTCCTTTAAACAGTTTAGCAAGGCCACGCTGCTCTTTCGATGTCACATTAATTCCGTAGTAAATACCACCCATTATCAGCAAAGATAAAATGGCATAGCTCATGTTCATTTGAAACATGATCCAAAAAGATAAAATGGAACCAATCAAAGAAAAATACCATTTGGAACGGAAGGTTGGTCGATAGGAAGGATCTGCCGCAAAATGTTCTAAAAAGGAGATCAAGCAAATGGCTCCGTAGGTAACCATGAAAAACATCGATATAATTTGAGCAACAAAGTTGACATCACCTATAAAAACAAATACAAATGCAATAACGATAGATATTACCGATGCATTTATTGGCTCATTATTGGTTTTATTTTCTCTTTTAAGCCATTTATTTAATCCATGCTGTGGGAATATATCATCTAAACCGATGGCTTGCAAAGTTCTTGGTGCTACCATAATAGAACCTAGAGCCGATGAAATGGATGCCGCTGCCAATCCAATTGGAATAATTGGTCCCCAAATAGCAATTTTACTCATGATTAACTGATCGCTTGCTAAATCTTCAGGGCTAGCAGAAACCGTAAATTTGTAAGCTGCTAATAGATAAATAAGAAGTCCGGCTATGGTTGCCCAAATGGTACCTTGTGGAATTGATTTCCTCGGGTTTTTAAGATCTCCTGATAATCCTAGACCTGCTGCTAAACCGGTAAAGGCGGGAAATATAATGGTGAACACATAGAAAAAACTTGCTGGCTTTTCTATCGTCGCATCCAATACAATCTCGCTAGGCGCGGTATCGGGAGAGCCAATAAAAAAGAAGAATAATGCCAAGGCCAAAATTCCTACTACCACATACAGTGCTTTCATTCCTATGTTGGCTCCTTTGTAAAGAAATAAACCAGATAGCAATGCCATGGTGGGAATACTAATGGCTCTTTTGTCGTAAATTAACCAGCCATAGTTGTCTGCTAACCATTGAATAACAGGATCGAATGCTTCGGCAAAGGCGATTACGTAAAAGGCAACAGATATTGCTTGCGAAAGGTAGAGGGTAATTCCAATTGCCGCACCAATGTTTAGCCCGAATGATCGGGATATGATATAGTAAGCTCCTCCTCCTAATACCTTTTGGTTGGTGGCAATTTCGGCTACGGCCATTGCCGTTGGAATGGTCACCATATGACCTAAAATAATAATTCCGATAACACCAATAAAGCCTACATTACCAACAGCCCAGCCGAAACGAAGGAATAAAATCGCACCTAATATTGTGGAAATAGCAGTTAAGAAAACGGGTAGGGTACCAAAGTTTGCTTTGGCTTTCAGTAAATTATTTGGCATAAATAGTTAGCGTTTGTTCTTTATCTAAGCGATAAATATAGTTAATCAGAACTAAAAATTAACTTTTAAAGCTTCGAAAGCAGATTTGTTATTTCAGATAGTAAGGAGTTCGCATCAAATTTGTTTTGATGATATAGGATTTTCCCGTTCTGATCTACTAGAAAAATATTGATGTTTCGATCGATGTATTTTACGAAATCAACACTTTTATCAAGGCTTTCAATCTGAATGTATTTTTGACTTTCATCTAGTGTCGGACGCCATAATTCACCTTTGTTAGTACCAGGAATACGAATCATGTTGAAGGATGAATTTCTTATGATGCTGACCAAGTCGATGTCTTTATTTTCTAATTTTGTTTGAATTTCGGCAAGTGTTTTATAGTGTTTTTCATTTTTGTCGGGAGTCCAAGCACGCCAAATATAAAAAAGGTTCAATTTTGCCTTGGCTTCTTTCAAGTTGAAATTCTCTCCTTTAAGTGTGGTTCCTGTTATGTTTGGAACTTCTGCTCTTTTCGAGATTCCATCTAAAATAGTAACTCTCTTGTTTAAATTTTTAACATATATCCCGTTTGGGTTTGCCATGTTCAAAATGGTAAGATGCTTCTTAATGTCTTCAAGATTTGCTTTAGCCCCAAAATATTCTTGATAAATTAAATAGGATACAACTGGAGAGGAAGCATACTTGTAAAAATAATCTTGTTTGAATTTGTTTAGTGTTTTGTAATCGTCAAGAAGGGCTTTCTTTTTAATCGGATCGGAATTAACTTCTGGAAGTTCTAGAGCATCAACGATCTTCAATTTCTTTTGATTATTTTCTTCCTGTTTTTTAAGATAGTCTTCATACCTATCTTGTGCTTTTGAACCAGTAAGCTTACCAATGAGAATTTTATATTTAAATTCTTTTTTGTGCACTAACAGGTTCATTTGAGATGGAGAAATGAATATTTTGGCCTTTTTATACTTCGCATACTTTAGTTGGGCTACGAATGCGTGATCGGTTTTACCCGTAAAGCTAAATTCTCCATTGTTGGTTATTGTCGAATCAAGAAGAACAACTTCTTCTCCAGTTTCCTGATAAAGAAATAGTTTCTCATTCTGTAGTCCACCAATCATTCCTGTTAAAGAGAATTCTTTTTCTTGAGCATTTACAAAAGAGAAAATACATAAAAATGGGAGTAGGGTTAGAATTTTTTTCATCAAAGTTTAATTTTGTTATTTGTTTACAAATAGTCTGATGTTGGGTCTTCAATTTTTGCAAAAGGAGCTACTGCACGAGTATAGATTCCTTGAACGTAGGCAATTGCCATACCGTAATTGGTAACAGGTATTCCTGCATCAATGGCCGGTTGTAGACGATTACCCAATTGTTTTGGTGTAATCATACAGCCGCCACACTGAATTAAAAGGGCATAATCGGTTATTTTTCCAGGGACTTCATCCAAACCTGCAACAACTACATATTCTAGTTGTTTGCCGGTAAAATTTGAGATCCATCTAGGGATTTTTACTCGGCCAATATCATCGCAAGAGCTATGGTGTGTGCAACTTTCAAGCAATAGTACTTTGTCGCCATCTTTCAATTCCGATATTTTTGGAGTTCCCTTTAAATAAGCACTAAAGTTTCCTTTAAAATGAGCCAGCATAATGCTAAAACTCGTTAAAGCAATATCCGATGGAATGGATGCACCAGCCTTTAAAAATACTTGGCTATCGGTAACAACCAATTTCGGTTTGATTCCTGTTTTGCGTAAAAAGGCATCAACTTCTCGTTCTTTTAATACAATGCAGACCGCATCATTATCAAGAATATCTCTTATTGCTTGAACTTGAGGGAGAATTAGCCTGCCTTCGGGAGCTTCAATATCGATTGGCGTAATCAATAAAACAATATCACCATATGAAATTAAATCTCCAAGTAGCGATGGAGTTGTATAAGCTGATTCTGGAATTGTAGTTTTTATGCTGCTAACAATGGGTTCTATATTTCCTTTACTGTTGGAGAAATGAAGAATTTCTTTAGCACCGTTTTTTTGTAATACATCAGATGTTGCTTGATGTAGTAACTCAATATCTTCTTTGTTGTGAATTGCAATAAATGGGACATCTTGTTTTTTGAATTTTTCAATGAGACCCAATTCAAAATCACCAAATGTATTTTGTGTAATTACCAAAATGGCTAGATCGATGATTTTTATTGCCTGATTGGTTTTTAAAATACGCTTCTTTCCTAAATCTCCTGTATCATCAATACCAGCGGTATCGATTAATATAACAGGACCAAAACCAGTTATTTCAAGAGATTTTTTAACAGGATCGGTAGTCGTTCCAGCAACATCAGAAACAATTGCAATATCTTGGCCTGCAAGAAAATTGATCAATGTACTTTTCCCATTATTTCTTCTTCCAAAAATTCCAATATGCGGACGTCTTTCTCTTCCCATGTTCAGTTATCAGTTATCACTGTAAAGTTTCTCCAATTCGGAAGCCTAATTTTAGAAGTTCTTCTGGTTGAATCAACTTCAGCAAGGTTTCAGCACCAATTATTTTTTGTTTTTCGTTGGCTTCAATTATTGTAGAATTTGAAGTCTTCATTTCCTTCGCTAGTTCTGCCGCCTGATGATACCCAATATATGGCGACAAAGCTGTTGCTACCGATGGATTTTTCAGGATTGTTTCTTCAACAGGATTGGTTTTAATCTCCAAACCTTTAAATAAGTTATCTGCCAAAGTATTGTTTGCAGCAATTAGCAATTTAATGCTATCAAGCAAGGCATGACCAATGGATGGGAGATAGGCGTTTAGTTCCAAACATCCCTGTCCAGAAAGATTGCTAATCATTACATCATTAGCATATATTTTATGAGCTGCGCTAATTACAAATTCAGGAATTACTGGATTTATTTTTCCAGGCATAATTGAACTACCAACTTGTTTTTGAGGTAAATGAATTTCTCGCTTATGAAATAAATCTGATCCGAGTAAACGAAGATCAGCAACCATCTTTTCTAAATTGACAGCATGTGCTTTTAAGGTAGCATGAACTTCAACAAATGAATCGAGATTTGCCGTAGCATCCGATAAGTTTTCCGATCGAGTAATCGGTAAACCGGTTAGCTTTTGCAGGTTTGGAACTACTTCCACTATAAAAAAGCGTGGAATCGAAAGCCCGGTTCCAATCGCTCCACCACCTAAATTTACTTCCTTAATTCGTTCGAAACATTTAGATACTCTCCACCAATCTCTCGAAAGAGCATTGTTGTAGGTGCTAAATAATTTATCGTAAGAGGATGGGACGGCAGCCTGCATTTGCGTATAGCCTTGGCGAAGTACATTTCTGTGTTTGCTTTCCGTCTTTTCAACCTCTGTGCGAAGTTTATTAATGGAATCTTCTAAATTTTGTAAAAGGCGAATTGCGGCAACCTTTAAAGAAGTTGGAATTACATCGTTGGTCGATTGAAAAACGTTCGCATGTTCGAAAGGATCAATATCTTGATAGGATCCACATTCTTTGCCTCGATTACTAAGAGCCAGATTTGTGATGATCTCATTCAGATTCATATTGATACTTGTACCAGCACCACCTTGAATGGCAGGACAAATAAAATGTTCGAAATGTTTTCCCTCATTAATTTCAACAGAAGCCTTTTCCAATTCGTCAATTAGTTTCGAATCGATTAACTGAAAAGGGAATTCTTCTTGTGGAAACTTATCATCAATTGCATGTAAGAAGCTTAAATAGGTTTGGTAACAAGCTTGTTTTACAATTCCGATAGCCATAAACCACTCCTTGTGAAAAGGAGTTTGATCTGGGAAATTTTCCTTCGCTCGAAGAGAATGAATTCCCCAAAGAGCATCTTTTGGAATTTCCCTTTGTCCTATGAAATCAGATTCGCTTCTCATCTTTTGTTTACGCTTTAGTATACGATTTTACATCTTGAACTGAGATGCTATCTTGTCCAAGAATGATTAATCTTTCTATAATATTTCTGAATTCTCTAATGTTTCCTGTATAATTGATCTTCTGCAATTCACTTACCGCATCATCATCGATATTTTTTAAGGGCAATCCCATTTCTCCACAAATCATTGCAATAAAATGATTTGCCAATTTAGGAATATCATCTGTTCTGTCGTTTAATGGCGGAACATGAATTAAAATAACACTTAAGCGATGATATAAATCTTCTCGAAAATTACTGTTGTCAATTTCTTCAGCAAGGTTTTTATTGGTTGCTGCTATTACGCGAACATTAACCTTTATTTCTTTATCGCCACCAACGCGAGTAATTCTATTTTCCTGCAAGGCGCGTAATACTTTAGCTTGCGCTGATAAACTCATATCTCCAATTTCATCAAGAAATAGAGTTCCTCCATCAGCCAATTCAAATTTGCCTTTGCGTTGTTTGTGTGCCGAAGTAAAAGATCCTTTTTCGTGACCAAAAAGTTCACTTTCAATTAATTCTGATGGAATTGCCGCACAGTTTACTTCAATAAAAGGAGCTTTTGAACGATTGCTTTGTTCGTGAATGCGATGAGCGACCAATTCTTTACCCGTTCCATTTGGGCCGGTAATTAATACCCGGGCATCAGTTGGAGCAACTTTATCGATCATGTCGTTTACCGATTCGATAGCTCCAGAGCTACCAATCATTTCGTATTTTTTACTGACTTTACGCTTTAAGACTTTGGTTTCTGTTATCAGTTTCGATTTGTCCATTGCGTTTCGAATCGTGATCAAAATACGATTCAAATCAAGAGGCTTTTCAATAAAATCAAAAGCCCCTTTCTTAATAGCATCAACGGCCGTATCGATATTTCCATGGCCAGAAATCATAATGATAGGAGTATCTAGGGCAAGTTCTTGCGTTTTTTCAAGAACCTCTATTCCATCCATTTGAGGCATTTTGATATCGCACAAAATAACATCAAACTCATCCGTTTTTGCGAGTTCTAGACCTTCTAAACCGTTTTCGGCTAAGCTAATTTCATAATCCTCATAGGACAGGATCTCTTTTAGGGTGTTACGAATGCTTTTTTCGTCGTCGATGATTAGAATTTTGGACATACTTATTATTTTGATTCAGCAGATTTGTTTACATCCGCTGATGGAGTGTTTAGTTCGATAAATTCAAATAATGCACCTTCTTTTAAGGCAAAAGAAGATTGGAATAATTTACTAAAACCGGCTTCTTTTATTAGGTAATTAATGAAGATACTTGCGATCACAATTAATTCTACACGAACTGGATCCATTCCCTTCATTTGCTTTCTTTCCTCAAGGCTTGATGCAATAAACAATTGGTGCAATTTGAAAAAATCTTTCAGTTTAATTTCAAAATGAGTTACTGGGAAACCATTTAAACTTGGATGATCTGCCAATAAGACTTGTTTAAAAGTATCAAAAGAACCAGATGAGCCAATAAGTGTTTTTACAGAATGTAAATCCAATGCCTCAAATAGATCTTCCATTTCTGACTTAAGATATTCTTCAATATCCTTAATCATATTTTTATTGATTGGGTCTGCTGGATTGAATTTTTCAAGTAAACGTGTCATCCCTAAAGGATAGCTGTTTTTCCAGAATACCTTTTCGTTGTTTGCTATAATGATTTCATTGCTACCACCTCCAATATCTAAAATAGCAACTGGTTCGTGGTTTAATTCAATTGCTTTTTTAGTGCCCGTGAAAATTAAGTCAGCTTCTCTGTCTCCCGAAATAACTTCGATATTAACATTGTATTTTTCTTCGATCATTTGAACAAACGCTTCGCCATTATCGGCAGACCTTATTGCAGAAGTTGCAAAGGCTAATGTTTTTGAAACTTCGAACTGATTTGAAATTTCGCTTATTTGATCAAATGCATCTTCAGCTCTTTTTATAGCATCATCTGTAATTCTATTCTCGTTGATTCCGCCTTTTCCAATTTTTGTTGCATACTTCGAACGGTTCAGAATCTTTGGTATACCAGATTCGTTCCATTCTGCAACAAGCAGATTAAATGTATTTGTTCCTAAATCTATTACAGAAATTCGCATGAATTACTATTTGGTTGAGTTAATTGTTTGATTGATTAGATTTTCAGTTGAAACTATTTAACTTTTAATGTAATCAAATTAAAATCGAAGATACTAAAAACTTTGCTCTCGATTCATGATTTTGGATTGGATCTTACAAGGAATAAGATTTTTTAACGTTTCAAGATTCAACAATATTTGTGCCTCTTTTTGTTTAATGAAAAATGCCCCATAAAATGAGGCATTTACAAAATCATATAATGTTTTTAATTAGTTGTGATAACGTAGCCATTTCCATATTTCTTTGTACGAAACTTTTTTGCCATACATTAAAATACCGGTTCGGTAAATTTTTGCAGCAATCCAGGTTACAAATAAGAAAGTACCAATTAAAAGCGACATGGATAGGAGTAATTCCCAAATTGGGACACCGTATGGAATCCTAACAAGCATTACAATTGGGGAGGTTAATGGTATTATAGATCCCCAAAAAGCAAGACTTCCTTCGGGATTTTTGGCTACTGCAAATCCAATATACATTGCCAAAATCAATGGAATTGTAATTGGAAGCATGAATTGTTGTGTTTCTGTTTCGTTATCAACTGCACTACCAACAGCTGCAAAAAGCGCTGAATACAATAGGTATCCACCAAGGAAGAAGAATACGAATGCACCAAGAATTCCTGCGACATAAGCAAAATCGAAAGTCCCTAATAAATCTTGAGCCATTTTAAGTTGCTCAGGATTAAGAGAACCAGCACCTTCTGGTAATTCCGATAAGGTTTTAGCTTGTTGTAAAGAGTCTAAATCGACACCAGGAAGAACAACTGCGGTTCCAATAGTAATAATAATACCCGATAAAATAACCCACATAATAAACTGAGTTAATCCAACCATTGCTACACCTACAATTTTTCCCATCATTAATTGAAAAGGTTTAACCGAAGAGATAATAACCTCAACAATACGGTTACTCTTTTCTTCAATAACACCTCGCATTACCTGAACTCCGTAAAGGAAAATGAACATGTAAATAATGAAACTGGATATGAAACCAATAGCCATTGCAATTTCGGTAGAGCTTTGTTTCACTTCTCCACCTTCGCCAAACTTAATGGTTTTCATCGAAATTGGAGTTCTTGTTGCGGCTAGTTTCTCCTCTAGATCAGGCATGTTGGCCTGAGCAATAATTTTTGATCGCTTAATGTTTTCAATGTGATCTCTAATTTGTGATCCAGCCTCAGATTTTACCTCAATCGTAACTTGTTTATACGAAAAAAGTTCAGCCATTTTGCTTTCTAATATGTTTGCGGGAATTTTAAGAATAGCATAATATCCTTTCTCTTCCATTTGTGCTTTGGCATCTTCAAAACTGGTGTCTTTTAAATATTTAAAAGTTGTGAAGTCTTTACTTTCTACAGGATTAACTAGTTCGGATTCGTTGATTACTGCGATCGTTCGCTTTTCAGTATCATCTTTTAGCATCATCCAAATCATGAATGCATAGATACCGGCAATTAAAACGGGCGTTAAAAATGTTAAAATAAGGAATGATCTTTTCTTTACTCTTGAAAGATATTCTCTTTTTATAATGATGAATATTTTGTTCATTTTTTTAGGTGTTTCGGGTTAGATTTTTTTGTTTTCATTCACTACTCGAATGAATATGTCATTCATGCTTGGAATGATTTCACTAAAGGAAACGATATTCAAATAAGGTAGAATTTGTTCCAAAAATTCGTTGGAAGTGGCTCCATTATTTAATTTTACTTTTAAGGTATTGAATTCAACACCTTTTTGCTGATTAATAATTTCAAAATCAGCTTTTAACACTTTCTCTAGTTTGTCAAATTCACCAGTATATTGTAACTGATAGGTATTTGTTCTGTATTTTTTCTTGATCTGATCAACAGGACCATCAAGAATTTTTTCCGATTTGTTTATTAAGGCAATATGATCGCAAATTTCTTCTACCGAACCCATGTTATGAGTAGAGAAGATAATTGTAGCACCATTGTCTCGGAGTTCTAATATTTCCTTCTTTAACAGATTGGCGTTAATTGGGTCGAAACCACTAAATGGCTCATCGAAAATTAGCAATTCAGGCTCATGAAGAATGGTAACAATAAATTGAATTTTTTGTTGCATTCCTTTCGAAAGCTCTTCCACCTTTTTATCCCACCATTGTAAAATGTCAAATTTGTCGAACCAAACTTTCAGCTTTTTAGTAGCTTCTTTTTGTCCCATTCCTTTTAGCTGGGCCAAATAAACAGCCTGTTCTCCAACCTTCATTTTTTTGTACAAACCTCTTTCTTCAGGAAGATAACCGATACGTTTAATATCTTCGGGATTTAGAGGTCTTCCATCAAAAAACACTTCTCCAGAATCGGGACCTGTGATTTGATTAATGATTCGAATGAGTGTGGTTTTTCCAGCACCGTTTGGTCCAAGCAGACCAAAGATACTTCCTTTTGGTACAGAGATACTTACTTTATTTAAAGCTTTGTGCCCTGCATATTGTTTAACAACGTCTTTTGCTTCGAAAAATGCCATGTATATTTTTGGGTTAGGTGACACTAAAATTTCAACTAAAATCTAAAGTAGTTAAATTTGAGAAGTCCAACATAAAAAATCGATGTAAAGAGATAAGTGCATGTTTTTGATTTGGTTTTGTACGATGTAAAATATGAATAGTAAGCGGTTGTAATTTAGAGGGATTATCAGCACAAGCTTATTTGCATCTATTAAACTAATAATTTTCCCTATTCGAATAGGAAATTTCCCTCTTATTTGGCCAATGTTTCTGTTTTAAGATTAAGGTGTTCCTCTTCGATACAGTAATTTGCTAATTCAGAAGGGAATATTCCTTATCCGAGTGACAACTTTGCATGTATTGATGAAAAACTTGCTATAAAAACCTAATCGTTTCCTTCTGAGATAGGAGGGGATGCTTCTAATAATAAGGAGGATGTCTTTTTAAGTTGAAAGCCTAGCTTTGGGAAAGACAGCTTGCTCTCTTACAACAGAATTTTTGTTGTTGTAAACAGGAAGTTTGACAATTTAATTTGGAGTTTGCTTTTATAACTTGCCATTTGGGCAAATGCAAAAAGAGATCATCTCGTATGGGATGATCTCTTTCTATATGAATTTTAAATCCTGATTTCTTAATCAAAGAAGTTTCTTACTTTCTTGAAAAAGCTTTTTTCTTGAGCACTAGGATTTGGAGTAAAACTGTCCGAAGCTTGTAGTTTCTCTAGAATTTTCTTTTCTTCTTTAG
>JADGFH010000902.1 GCA_016743925.1 Labilibaculum sp. | reverse complement strand
GTTGTGATAAATTATGGTTATTATTTTGGTTCAGATTTCCTAGTATGAAATTTACCTTATCTGATGCTTTATAAATAGCAGAAAAAATAGGTTCAGATTCTGTGAAGTTTTCACGACCAGAAAATTTTTGTAATCTTGCTCCTGCTTCAATTCTGAAATTTTTACTAGGATAATAAACAAGTTTAGGTGTAGCCAAATATCCTATCCAAGTTGTTCCTTTTAAATGATCACTATTGTATTCATTGTTTTTTATAAAATTCAAATTCTCGAAACGAAAGAATAATTTGCTGCTATCTTGAGGATTAAAATCCTTAAAGTGTTTGAATGGAGTTACTTCTTGAGCTGTTAAAACTTGAAATGTGATCGTCAAGAGTAATATAAGAGTAGAGATTTTTTTCATTGTATTCTATTTAGGCCGCACAAAAGTAAAACAAATCAAATTTGAATTTTGTTAACGGTCCCTAAAAATATAAAATGTTGTATAAACAATTGATTGAATTGGGAATAAAATAAAAGGTTTCTTCCCAGTATGAGAAGAAACCTTAACTTTTATGAATGCTTTGGTTATGGATTGATGAAAAAGACTAAATACTTTCCAAACCAAATTTGCAATAAACTTGCATTCAAATGATACTAAATTAATAGTATGAGATAATATTTTGAATAAAAACAGTTATACCGTTTTGTATTTGGTATCTGGTAAAACGAGTGCTAGAATAAAATATGCAAGAAGCATTAATGGGTTAAATAAAGTAAGAATTAACCATGCTGCACGAATAATTATTGGGTCGAGTTCAGGATTAATGTATTGAGAAATACCTCCGCAAACTCCTGCTATTTTTTTCTCCTCTGATCTTGCTAAGCGTTTCATATTTCTTTATTTTAGTTGTTTTTATTTAATTACTTAATTTTCATCTTCGTCATCATCAAAAGAGAAGTGTGATAAGGTTTTTAATTCTTCAACTTTAAAATCACCGAAAAAAGATACTAGTGAAGTTCTGTTTTCGTTGTGGTGTAATACATGAAATTCGCTAAATTTCTTTTTGCCATTAGCTTTTGCGTAAAAATGGACGTCGTCAGAATTATCATCTTGATCTCGGTCGGTTAATACTTCTTTGTATGAGTTGCCTTTTCCTAATTTCGATGATACGATGTTTCTAAATTTTGTTTCTGTTTCTGTCACGTGTTTAAACGATAGAAATTTAATCGTTTTGCAATCTCCTGTGATATTTTTCTCTAGCTCATCTTCGTCTACATCAAAATCTAAATTTTTAAGAAAGCTACCAGCAAAGCTAAAGCTATTAAATCCGTCAATGTTTGAATATTTAGCATGTAAACTTTCGCCTTTTGTTTGTGCTTGAAGCAGAAATGGAAATGCGATAACTGCTAAAATAAATACTATTTTTTTCATGATTTATCTTTTAAAGATTCTTGCACACACCGACAAGTTGTGTGTTGAAAAAGGAGCCGATGCAATACAAGAATATTATTGATTTTATTTTTCAAATAAGTTTAAACCGTCTTGTCCCATAATCCACTTCAAATCTAACATGTCGTAATCCCAAGTGTCTGATGTGTTTTCAATGTCATGGATAATTTTTCCCATAGAATCGTCTAAGTAGATGACTTTGCCTTCTGGAACTTTAATCGTGATGTGCAGTTTCTGATTTCTCCATTTAGATTCCATTGGGAGTGTGAAAAATTGATTAAAAGTAATCAGGGAATCGTTTTGATTCCATTTGTATTCAATGTGTTCCGCATTGTCTATTGCTTTATCGGGTGTTTTACCTCTTGATTTTTTTCGAAGTTTGATCTCAAATTTGTCAGTATAACTTTTTTCGATATCTAAAGTTGGTTTTCCTATCATTACTTCTTGATCATCTTTTACAATAACCTTAATTTGATCAAGGCTAAGATGTCCATCGTGATAGTCAAAGTCTACATTGTCTGCCGATTTGAGGTAAAGTGTGTCATTAGCAAAGGCTTTTATTTCATGATTCTCCGAATGGCGAGTACTGCTGTGCATGTATCCCCTTACTTGAGAAAAACTTAGGCTAACGATAAGAATGATTCCAAGTAACCATGTCGCAAGTGCCGAAAAACCTATTATTTTATTATTAGTTTTAAAATTGAATAAGAGTTTTAATCCTGCAAAAATTAAAAGCAAGAGAGGAATTCCGATTACAATTACAATTCCAATTGTGAATAGCGTAATACTTGTACCGTCAAGAAATAGATGAGGGAATGTGGATCCAGGGAAATTAAAATCTGAGAACGGACCAAAAAAGCTATTGGCAAAAATCATTGATCCAATAAAGCTTAGAAATGATATAAATCCAACAAATACAAATCCAACTCCTAATAAAATAATTACAATTTTAAGAGCGAGACGCAAAGCGGTACCAAGAAAA
>JADGFH010000137.1 GCA_016743925.1 Labilibaculum sp. | reverse complement strand
ACAACATGTTGCCCTTTGGGGCTAACAATTCTCCCCTAGGGGACCAAGATCATCCCCTTAGGTAGCAAAGACATCCCTTTAGCTCGAAGCGTAATCCCCAAGGGGAGATTGCTACGGAGATTAGGGGGAAGTACTAAAATCAATAAAAACTGCTATCCTAACTATAGATCATATGGAACTCTAAGTGTTGTGAATTTTATTTCTTTAAGATAGCCTACTAATTTATCCAACCGGTATAACAATCAATTATTGACAATTTATTTTTTTTAATATTTTTCTACCTCTCGAACAAAAACCAGTAGTTCCGTTTTCTAGTTGTTCTTCTATGATAAGAGCCAGTTCATTTTGAATGTCTGTTTCTTTAAGGGAAAAATTGTAAAGAATTTGCATGGCATGAACTTTAACTGCAATTGCTGTTGTCGAAGAAATTAAAAAATCAAAACAACGATTAATAAAATCCCCCGAGATATTATCGGGGAGAGGTTCTGCGCTAATTAGTTTTAGGAATTGACGTTGTTTACTTTCATTTTCCAGCGTTGGAATCAGTTTGATCATTTTAGGAATGTAAGGACGAACCAATTCCGGCGCGATATCATAAACCTTATCCATTAGCCAGGTTGCTCTCCACGAGTGTTTTTTATTGCTTATGCAGATTTCCCAAAGATCTTTAAGGAATTTTGGATTTTCAGCAATACTTTGCGCAACCAGAATGGCTTCCTCCTTCACTGGAAAAGGATCCAATAATTTTTCTAAGTGCATGTGGATTTTGATTTAGAATGATAATTTACTTAGCTGTACATTACCTCCCGAAAGAATAATTCCAATTTTCTGTCCTTTGTACTTTTTCTTGTTTTTTAGCAAGGCTGCAAGTGCGACGGCACTAGATGGCTCTACAATGAGCTTCATTCGCTCCCAAATAAGGCGCATGGCAGCTATTATTTCTTTTTCGTCTACTCTAATTATTTCCTCAACATATTCTTTAATGATAGGGAATGTTTTATCTCCAAGAGAGGTTAAGAGTCCATCGGCAATAGTCTGAGGATTGGTTTGGGGCACAATTTCTCCTTTTTGCAAAGATTGCCAAGCATCATCTGCACCCATTGGTTCGCCGGCGATAACCTTTGTTTTTGGGGAGAAGTGATGAGCAGCCATAGCTGTTCCTGCTAATAAACCACCACCTCCAACAGGAGTGAAAATAGCATCTAAATCGTCATACTCTTCAATTAACTCCATTGCAGCTGTACCTTGTCCTTCAATTACCTGATAATCGTTATAAGGATGCAGAAAAATTGCTCCTGTTTTGTTTACAACCTCATTAAGAGTAGTTTCTCTAGCTTCTAGAGTAGGAATGCACTCAATAACTTCTCCGCCATAACCTTTTACAGCAGTTTTTTTAATTTCTGGTGCGTTAGATGGCATTACCACATAAGCTTTAATTCCTTGCATTTTAGCAGCCAGAGCAAGAGCTTGCGCGAAATTACCTGATGAGTGCGTAGCAACACCGAATTCTCTCTCGGTTTCCGATAATTGAAGTATCGCATTTGTGGCACCACGCATTTTAAATGCTCCCATCTTTTGGAAATTCTCACATTTAAAATAGATTTCGACACCCGCAATCTCATTTATTAGCTTAGAACTCATAACAGGAGTTCTGTGAATAAAAGGTTTGATTCTTTGCTGTGTTTCGAGTAAATTTTCTTTTGTGATTTTCATAATGGGAATATTTTAAAAATCCGACAAGTTCGATAAAACCTGTCGGATTTATGATACTATTTCATTGCTTCTAAAGATTCCTTAGCCGCCTGAATTGTCTTGTCAAGCATTTCGTAAGTTAACGAATTTGATAAGAAATAACTTTCGAACGATGACGGTGGTAAATAAATACCTCGTTTTAACATTTCGTGAAAGAATTTCGGGAACTTCTCATTATTAGCTTTTGCTGCAGTGTCAAAATCTACAACTTCAGTGTCTGTAAAGAATACACTAATCATGGAACCACAACGATTAATTTGATAATCGAATCCTGATTTAGCAAGTACTTTATCTAATCCTTTGTGAAGGTATTCTGTTTTGTCAGCTAGCTCTGCAAAGTAATGTGGATTTTCGTTTAGTTCTTTCAATAAAGTTAAACCAGCAATCATTGCAATTGGATTGCCTGATAATGTTCCTGCTTGATAAACAGGACCAACAGGAGAAACAACTTTCATTATTTCATCAGGACCAGCATAAGCACCAACTGGCATACCGCCACCAATTACTTTACCAAAAGTTACCAAATCAGCTTTAACACCAAAGTATTCTTGAGCTCCACCTTTTCCTAAACGGAAACCAGACATTACTTCATCAAAAATCAATAAAATTCCCTCTTGATCACATAATTCTCGAAGATCTTCCAAGAATCCTTTTTTAGGTAATACGCATCCCATATTACCAGCAATAGCTTCGATAATAATGGCAGCAATTTCACCTTTGTTTTCAGTAACTAATTGTTTAACGGCATCAATATCATTGTATTTTGCTGTTAAAGTGTCATTTGCAGTTCCTGGAGTAACACCTGGTGAATTTGGAACACCAAAAGTACTTGCACCACTACCTGCTTTAATTAGGAAAGAATCAGCATGACCATGATAACAACCTTCAAATTTGATGAATTTATTACGGCCAGTATAACCTCTTGCCACACGAATAGCACTCATACAAGCCTCTGTACCTGAGTTTACCATCCTTATCTTATCAATATTAGGAACCATGTCCACAATTAATTTGGCAATCTCTATTTCCAATTCGGTTGGGGCTCCAAAAGAGGTAGAATATTCAACTTTTGCTTTTATTGCATCAATCACCTTTGGGTAAGCATGACCTAAAATCATTGGTCCCCAAGAAGAGATAAAATCGATGTATTCGTTTCCATCAACATCGGTAAGGATGCTGCCTTTTGCTTTTTCGATAAAAATAGGAGTTCCTCCAACAGAATTAAATGCTCTAACTGGCGAATTTACACCACCTGGAATGTATTTGTTCGCTTCCGTAAAAAGTTCGGAACTTCTTTTGTATTGATACATATTGTATAGGTTTTATGAATTTATATAATTGTGACACATTTCAAGCAGAGAATAAACATTTGTATATTCCGACATAACAACGTGTTCTGAATAATCTATTAATTTGACGGCTGTAGTACTTCCAATGGCAATACATGGAATTGATTCACCAATTTTATATTTGCTGAAAAAACTAACGACCGAACTGGGGCTGCAAAAACAAACGGCATCAAATTTAGAAATGTCTAAATCTGGTTGTGTGAGATTTGTGTTGTAACATTCTATTTCTTGAAAATCAAACTCTTTCTCTTTCATAAAATCAGAAATATTACTTTGACGTAAATTCCCTGAAAAATGAATATAGGAGGTAGAAGTTTGAGTTTCTAATAATTCAATTAGAGCTTGAGAATTATGCTGTGTTGGAATAATCGCTTGTATTCCTATCTTTTGAAGAGCTTCTGCAGTTTTATCCCCAACAGCAAGTACCATTTTCTCTTTTACATTTAAAAAGGAGTCGATCTGATTAGAAATACTTTTTACAGCATTCTGACTTGTGAATATCCAACTTGATTGTTCTTTAGCATTAATTAGCTTAATTTTATCTTCAGAAAGTTTCTGTATGTCAATTGTAATAAATGCTTTAGCGGTAACAGAAAGACCTAGTTCGGATGCAAATTTTAAATGCTCTGAATTAATTGATCTTGTTACAAGTATGTTTTTTGAATTTGCTAAAAGCATAAATAAAAGTGTAGTTTGGTTTGTATTCGCAAGCTAACAAATTTAACAAATCCGTTCACTTTTATACTCCGGATTTACAATAATTTATCAAATGTTTGAAAATTAGATCTTCAGAAGATATAGACGAGAATAATCGTCATTTGATTCGTTAAAAAGTATTAATCTGTTTGCCAATCACTAATAGCTTTTATACTTTTAGTGTGCTTAAAATGTTGATCGAAATATTAAAGATGCGATTAGATTAAAAGTATCAACTTCCGTTAATTTTAAGAATTAAATAGAGACTTAAATCAGTAGAATTTTTATGACTGAGAACAATAGAGAAGAAGAGAGAAGGCAGATATTATTTCGCTACAAGCATTTGCTTAAAACGTGTACAAATATTATTACAAGGGCAGATTTAAAATTGGTTCGAAAAGCATTTGATTTAAGTTTAGAGGATCAAGACGGAGAGAGAAGAACGAATGGAGATCCAGCTATTTACAAAACAATTTCTACGGCACAAATTGTTGTTGATGAGTTAGGTTTAGGACGTACTTCGGTAATTTGTTCTTTATTGTATGATATTGTACAAAAAAAGAGAATCACTTTAGATGAAGTAAACAATCTCTTCGGTCCGAAAGTAACTCAGATTATTGAAGGGCTCGTTAAGGTAACCGATATCTATAATCAAAACCCGACATTGCAATCAGAGAATTTCAGAAAACTATTAATGAGTTTTGCTGATGATGTTCGAGTGGTGTTGATTATTATGGCTGATCGTTTGTTTAACCTACGAAGCCTAGGAAATAAAACAGTTGAAGAGCAGGTGGCATTGGCAAAAGAAATCGAGTTTCTTTACATTCCATTTGCTCATCGCTTGGGAATGTACAATGTGAAATCGGATATGGAAGATTTGGCATTGCGTTATTTACAGCCAGATATTTATTTCGATATCGAAAAGAAATTGAAGGATAGTGAAGAACAGCGTCAAAAATTCATTACTGATTTTATAGATCCAATAAAAACAGAATTAGATCAGCAAGGTTTAAAATATAAAATTAAAGCTAGAACAAAATCAATTGCTTCTATTCTTCACAAAATGAAGACAAAGCAGGTTGAATTTGAAGAAGTTTATGACATTTTTGCTATTCGTATTATTCTGAAGGCATCCGCAAAGAAAGAAAAGTCGGAATGTTGGAAAGTTTATTCTGCAGTAAGTGATTTATACCGCCCTAATCCAAAGCGATTAAGAGATTGGATAACCATTCCCAAATCTAATGGATATGAATCTTTACATACAACTGTAATGGCTCCAGATAAACGTTGGGTCGAAGTTCAGATTCGTAGCAAGAGGATGAATAAAGTTGCAGAACAGGGATTTGCTGCCCATTGGAAATACAAGGGAGGTAAAGGAGAAGGTGGCGGATTGGATTCATGGTTGCAAGATATTCGAGAAGTGTTAGAGAGCCAAGGTGGTGACTCTATTGACCTAATTGATAACTTTAAGGCAGATTTATACAATAAAGAAATATACGTATTTACTCCAAAGGGAGATCTAAAGCAATTATCTGCAGGAGCAACCTTATTAGATTTTGCTTACTCCATACATTCGGATGTGGGAGATAAGTGTATTGGAGGTACAGTAAATCAGAAAAATGTTCCCATTCGACAAATCTTAAATAATGGAGATCAAGTTGCCATAACAACGTCCAATTCCCAAAAACCAAAAGCAGATTGGCTGAACTTTGTAGTGTCTACAAAAGCGAAAAACAAAATTCGTCAGTCGATGAATGAGGAAATGCTTAAAGAAGCTGATTTAGGAAAAGAGACGCTGAAACGTAGAATGAAAAATTGGAAAATTGAGTTTTGTGATGAAAACATCAGGAAACTTATGTCCTTTTATAAATACAAGCTAGCTGTTGATTTATATTGTGGAATTGAGTCGGAAGAACATGAATTATCAGAAATAAAAGAAATTCTTACCGATAAGAAAGAGCTTACAAAAGTTATTCAAGAGGAGAAACCAGATTATTCTCAAAGAAAAATCACAAAACAAGGTGAGGATGTTCTTATAGTTGATGAGAATATTTCGAATGTTGAATATTCACTGGCGAATTGTTGTAATCCTATTTTCGGCGATGATATTTTTGGATTTATTACCATAGGAAAAGGGATTCGGATTCATCGTATAGGATGTTCAAATGCGAGGGAAATGCAAAGCCGTTATCCATATCGAGTTGTGAAGGCAAATTGGACTGATAAAGGATCTGCTTCTTATCAAGCGATATTGCATATTACGGGCGATGATGAACTAGGAATTGTAAGTAATATTTCTGATGTCATTTCAAAAGATTTGCGTGTTCAGATGAGATCAATATCTGTTGAAACCAATGCAGGGGCATTTGTTGGCAATGTAACTGTTGCAATTGCAAGTACAGATCATTTAGATACTTTAATCGTTAAAATTAAAAAGATAAAAGGTGTACATCGTGTTTCGAGATACGATGCGGTAAGTTGATAAAGAAAACCTTATGGAACTAGGGGTGGGGATTGTTAATCTTCATCCCTTTTTTATTTCTGGATGATGTTTATTGTGCATTTTCATTAATTGACTTGCAGTAAGAAACTTATCAAAATTTGATGAAAATGTTACTAATATTTGGTGTTTTATTTGGATTGATTCTGTATATTTGAAATTCGAAAAAATAAGAACCAAATTAGGTTTTTTTGTTTGAGTTTTATGGAAAATTACATTGTTTCAGCCCGAAAATATCGCCCTTCTATCTTTACATCGGTAGTAGGACAGGAGTCGATTACAGTCACCCTTAAAAATGCCATTAAAAACAACCATTTGGCGCATGCCTATTTGTTTTGTGGTCCTCGTGGTGTAGGTAAAACCTCTTGTGCAAGAATTTTTGCAAAAACCATAAACTGTTCAAATATATCAGCTGATTTTGAAGCTTGTAACGAATGTGAATCTTGTGCAGCTTTTAATGAAAATCGCTCCTATAATATTCATGAGCTTGATGCAGCTTCGAACAACTCGGTAGAGGATATTCGAACTTTAATAGATCAGGTTAGAATACCTCCACAAATTGGAAAATATAGTATATATATAATTGACGAGGTTCACATGCTTTCGGCTAATGCATTTAATGCATTTCTGAAGACTCTGGAAGAACCTCCTGCTCATGCAATTTTTGTATTGGCAACTACAGAAAAACATAAAATACTTCCTACAATTCTATCTCGTTGTCAGATTTTCGACTTTAATAGAATTAAAGTTGAAGATGCAGTTCGACATCTGAAGTTTATTGCGGAAAAAGAATCTGTTGTAGTTGAAGAAGAAGGATTAAATGTTATTGCTCAGAAAGCTGATGGCGCAATGCGTGATGCATTATCTATTTTCGATCAGATTGTAAGCTTTTCTGGAAAAGAGATCACATTTGAAAGTGTAATTCAGAATTTAAATGTTTTAGATTACGATTATTACTTTAAGATGGTAGATTCTTTCTTAGACGGAAAAGTTACCGACGTTCTTGTAATGTTGAATGAAATTATTGAAAAAGGGTTTGATGGACATCATTTTGTTGCGGGTTTAAGTGCACACATACGCGATGTATTAGTTGGTAAAGATCCGGTAACCATTCAACTGCTTGAAGTAAGTGATTCTGTGAAGCAGAAATATGTAGATCAATCGAAGCGATGTCCACTTGATTTCTTATACGATGCACTTACAATTCTTAATCAATGTGACATCAGTTACAAAACAAGTCAAAACCCAAGGCTTCTTATAGAATTAAGCTTAATTCAATTATCTCAGATAGTTGAATTAAAAAAAAAAGGACTTAAATTAAATCTTAAATCTAAAAAGCTTCAGAAAATATTCGTTGATGGAGAGGCGATTAGTTCAGCAACTCAGTTGGTTGCAGAACCTAAAACAAATACTCAATCGACAGAAGTTGTTAGGGAGCCTAACAATGGATACAAAGCAAAAGAAAAGAAAGGTGTTGTTAGTATAAGTACCTCGAAATCTAATTTTGCACCCTCTGTTTCTATAAAACAAGCTTTAAAAACTGGAATTCCTCGAAATATTCCAATAGCTAAGCCAAAAGATAAGCCGGCTACAAGTGGAGTAGAGGAAGTGGTAACCGGTAAAGAACCAATTACCAAAGAAAAAATCGAAGCAAAGTTGAAGGAGTTTATAGTTTCGCGAGGAAGAAGCGAAAGAATAAAACTTGCTCTTAGTGTTATAAAACCTGAGGTAAACAATGAAACGGACGTTGTATTTCAAGTTAGTAATCCTTTACAAGAAGAAGATGTTAAGTCAGTAGTAAATGAGATTAAGAATTATTTAAGAAGAGAATTGAATAATTCTAATATCGAAATTACTGTTGAAATAACGCAAGCGAAAATTTCAAAAAAAGTATATACTGAAACGGATCGATTCAATTATTTATGTGAGAAAAATCCGGCTTTAAGCTTGCTAAAACAGAAATTTGCCCTTGATTTTGAATAAAATTGAATAAACATGATTTATAGCATATATATACCAGCTTAAATAAGGCTTCTGTTTTCGTACAGGAGCCTTGTTTTTAGTAGGTTATCATTAAAGAAAAAAATCGCTAAAAAATTATGATCTTTTAAATCGGAAAATAAAAAAAATACATATGTTTACCTCGAATTTGAAGGAGGATCATTTCAAATTTAGATGAATAAACAAATGCTTAATATTTAATTACTAAATCACTCAAAACAACACTAACATGGTACAGAAGTCAAAAATCATTTACACGAAAATTGATGAAGCTCCAGCCTTGGCAACTTATTCATTGTTGCCGATTATCAAAGCCTTTACAAAAACATCAGGCGTTGAAATTGAAACTAAGGATATCTCTCTAGCAGGAAGAATTATTGCTAACTTCCCTGAGAATTTAACTGATGAGCAAAGAATTCCAGATTATTTGGCTGAATTAGGTGAGCTTTCATTAACACCAGAAGCTAATATTATTAAGTTACCAAATATTAGCGCATCTATTCCACAGTTGCAGGCAGCTATTGCTGAGCTAAAGGATAAAGGATATAATATCCCTAATTATCCAGAGGAAGCTAAAACTTCGGAAGAAAAAGAATTACAAGCACGTTTCGCTAAAGTTTTAGGTAGTGCTGTAAATCCAGTTTTACGTGAAGGTAACTCTGATCGTAGAGCAGCAGGTTCTGTAAAGCAGTATGCTAAAAATAACCCACACAGAATGGGGAAATGGGCTGCTGATTCAAAATCTCATGTTGCACACATGACAGATGGTGATTTTTATGGTTCTGAGAAATCAGTAACTATGAAAAATGCAAGCAATGTGCGTATTGAGTATGTTGACAATGCGGGAACTATTTCTGTATTGAAAGAGACGCAAGCGTTATTAGCTGGTGAAGTAATTGATACATCAGTAATGAATGTGAAAGCTTTACGTGCTTTTTACGCGAAAGAAATTGCTGCTGCTAAAGAAGAAGGTGTGCTATGGTCACTTCACTTGAAGGCAACGATGATGAAAATCTCAGATCCTGTGATGTTTAAGCATGCTGTAGAGGTTTTTTATGAAGAAGCTATCGCTAAGCATGCGAATACGATTAAAGAATTAGGAGTGAACTTTAACAATGGTTTAGGGGATCTTTATGCCAAAATAGAAAATCTTCCTGCTGATAAAAAAGCTGCAATCGAAGCTGATATCATGGAAGTATATAAATCTCGTCCAGACATGGCGATGGTTGATTCAGATAAAGGAATTACTAATCTACATGTTCCAAACAACGTAATTATCGATGCTTCGATGCCAGTTGTAGTTCGTGATGGTGGTAAAATGTGGAATCCTGCAGGAGAACTTCAGGATACTAAAGCATTGATTCCAGACAGATGTTACGCTACAATGTTCCAAGTTTGTTTCGACGACTGTAGAAAAAATGGTGCGTACGATGTAGCAACTATGGGATCTGTATCAAACGTTGGTTTGATGGCTAAAAAAGCTGAGGAATACGGATCACACGATAAAACTTTCATGGCTCAAGGCGAAGGAGTAATTCGTGTTGTAGATTTCGACGGTACTGTTGTAATGGAGCAGAAAGTTGAAGAAGGTGATATTTTCAGAATGTGTCAGGTAAAAGATGCTCCAATTCAAGATTGGGTTAAATTAGCTGTAAACAGAGCTAAAGCAACTAATACTCCAGCTATTTTCTGGTTAGACGAGAATCGTGCACACGATGCTCAGATAATCTCTAAAGTAAATATTTACTTAGCTGATCACGATACAAAAGGTTTGGATATTCGTATTCTTACTCCAGTTGATGCTATTACTTTCTCATTGGAAAGAATTCGAAAAGGTGAAGATACAATTTCAGTATCAGGTAACGTATTACGTGACTACTTAACTGATCTTTTCCCAATTCTAGAACTTGGAACTTCTTCTAAAATGCTTTCGATCGTTCCTCTAATGAATGGTGGTGGATTGTTCGAAACAGGTGCAGGTGGATCAGCTCCTAAGCATGTGCAGCAGTTTGATGCAGAAGGTCACTTACGTTGGGATTCTTTAGGCGAATATCTTGCTTTAGGTGTTTCTTTAGAGCACTTAGCAAATGCTTTCAATAACGAGAAAGCTCAGTTTTTTGCTGATACTCTTGATGCTGGTGTAACTAAATTTTTAGCAGAAGGTAAATCTCCATCACGTAAAGTGAATGAGTTGGATAACCGTGGTTCACATTTCTACTTGGCAATGTATTGGGCAGAGGCTCTTGCAGCACAAGATAAGAATGCTGAATTGAAAGCAACATTCACTAAAGTTGCTTCAGATATGCAAGCAAATGAAGCGAAGATCGTAGCTGAATTGAACGACGCTCAGGGTGAGCCAATGAATATTGGTGGTTACTTTATGCCAAACGAAGAATTGGTTTCTAAAGCTATGCGTCCATCAGTAACTCTAAACGCAATTATCGATTCAATCTAAACAGATTTTCTTGATTACATATACGAAAATGCCTTCCAATTCGGAAGGCATTTTTTTATTCAGTTCTTTTATCCTCAAATTGAATTAATAATCTATATGGACATATAATA
>JADGFH010000901.1 GCA_016743925.1 Labilibaculum sp. | reverse complement strand
ACATCCCGCGAAACTCAGAACGCGTAGTCCTGTCAAGGCGGTCGCCGAAGAGACGCATACTCTCAAATATCCAAACTCCACCTTTTCCATAGCGCTTTGGATAAAACTCTGGGAAACGGGTAACTTTCCCCACAAGTGATATTTCTGGCAGAGGAAGCTTTTCTTCCATGGCTATGAATTCGGCACCTGATAACTTTTGTTTGGACACGCTGAAGTAGAATGCAGCAACTGCCATAATAAGTATAAAAAGAAACAAAACCGAACAATGGGCGTGATAAAATAGAAGAACTAAAAGGATGAGGAGTAGGCTTAAAAAAACAAAAAACAGGGGCGGCACTATCTCCATAGCAGCAAGAATTAAACCACAGGTAAAAGACAGTGAAACCCCAACCAGTGGTCGCCGCAGTGTAATTAGTAAGAAAAACCCGTTAATCGCAAATCCCAATGATATTTATAAAATTAATTTTTAGTATTTATAATATAAATATACGGGAAATTCTTAATCATTATCCAGCCGCAAATGATGAAGTCTTAACTTTTTATTTAGATAAAAATTAATCTTCCAGCGACAATGGAGTTCAGTATTCGTTTCAGAATGACCCCACGGAAAGCATTGGCTATCACAATTAAATCTATTTTAGCATACCTAATGCTCAATAAAAATTATTGGTTTGGCTTCAGCAGCAACGAATCCGCCCGACTCTTATCAGGAAAAGAAAGCTGAGGAGTAATGTCTTTTCTCTCTTCGCCATCCATAGTCTTTGCCACTTTTTCAAGCCACATACGGAATTCTTCACCACCGACACGGTCAGCAAATGTCTGAAAAGTTCGATCTTCACGAACCGGATCTAGCCGAGGATCCTGAATCCATACCGCAACAATGTTCTGTCCAAATAAATGCGCAGCCTTTCCAAGAGTCTGTACTGTTTCTGTACTTTTTCCTAATTGAGCATTACACACAGCAATCTGCCGATAATAGTTTTGATCGCGATAGTTGCTCTCTCTCAATTTTTCAAATGTTTCCAATGCCAACTCATATTCCTCAAGATAAATTCGGGACTGAGCTAACCTTTCAAAAGAATATATATCCTTCGACGAATCCTTCACAGCTCGTTCATAAGCTACAGCAGCTTCCCCATAGTTTTCCTGAAGAAAAAGTGCATTGGCTAAATAACGCTGAACATCCCCGTCATAAAAATTTTCTTTAAGATACCATCTTGCCATGTAGACCACCGCTTCAGCATTGCCGTGCTTATCCAGCGACTTAATTAAGTTTTCCTGAAAATAAACTCGTGATGGATCAATGTTAAGCAAACGAATGTAAGCATTTATTGATTCAACGTACATTGCCTTTTCAAAGTACAACTCTCCAAGCCGTTCCAGTGCTCCCGTGTGCGAAGGATTTATGCGTAGCGCATCTTGGCATCTGGATATTGCCAGCTCATAATTATCCCTTTTTAATAAACTATCAGCAGAACGTACCAAACGAGTCGCATCCTTCCAAATCGCTACTCGTTCATGAAATAAGTCATTAGCATTTTTATCTGTAATATTGAAATTTTCAACGTCAGCGATTTCCTTCATTACTGGAGAAGTTTCTTTTACAACCTGATTCTCCATCCAGACACTCTCTTCATATAGCTTAATTCCCTTCCGAAGCATAAAAAAAGTGATTCCTAGCAGGAGGATCATGACTATTGTTTTGAGGATGGCAAGCAATGCCATTTTTTCCCTGGGATCAACAGTCTCTTTTCGTCGCCCTTGAACGGCCTGATGCCGGCTAGTTTTCCGGACACGATGAGATTCAGTTACTGGCCTATCCTGATACAATGGTTTTTCGGAAGGTGACCCTGTATAAAAATCTGTTTCAGTCGGCAAATGTTCGTAACCACCAGTGCCCCGCTCAGCAGTCGTTTTCTTATTTTTCCTTCTCATATAATCTACCTAGCGATGAAGCGGGACATAAACCCGGAAATTATTCTACAAACAAAGGGTTGAAGTATTAAACGACGCAAGGTAAGTGTCAAGTGTTGCTACAATAAGGCATTATTTAATTAACAGGTATTTTATGACAACTTTTCTAACATTATTTTCAATTGTGCTAATTTTGGTGGGAATTCCGCTAGGATTACTTGCCACCATTAATACTCTACGAAAGAAGCAACCGGGTTGTTCCGGGAGTCACGACTGCGTTGTCTATAAAGGCGAAAAGGTCCAATGTCCATCCTGTGAATTACGGGAATTTAAAGTCGAACTTGCAGCCCAAAAAATTCAGATTTGAGCAAATTCCAGAAATTCAGCGCATTGTCAAATCATAATATTAGGATAGAGCGATTTCAGCTTATGCCGTGCATCCTCGATGGTGAACTGCCAATCGACGCCTCTTTGCCTCTCGTTGCTTGATACGGCCCAT
>JADGFH010000136.1 GCA_016743925.1 Labilibaculum sp. | reverse complement strand
AAAGAGGGCTAACTCCCTCTCTTTCATACTTCAAGATACGAATAATTAACATTTTACACAAAGGTAAAAATCTGTAACACAGCCACTTACATATAAATATCTTAACAGGTAGGTTTGCCAATCACATAAACCCAGTAAAAAATCTTTTCTAGCTCGAAAGTCATTTTTAGTCAAGTTTGTTTGAAAAAATGCCAACATTCACCCCATTTATAAAAAGCCAAAACACCTAACTAATTCATATAGAGTCTAAATACCTTAGATTTGTTTCACTTTTAAAAGTGAATAAGAATATTGACCCCGCCCCGCCCTGCTCAGTAGATGCAATGACACATGCAATTTCTCAGCGTGAAATATGATAAATAGAAAGAGGTCAGGCAGTTACAAACCGCTTGACCTCTCCCAACAACACACACTAAAAAACACTAACATTTTCAAAATTCCAACCAACTACTGTGTAAGTGTAGTGAGGAACGAACGAAACTTGCACGCCTTATATCTTTACCCATGTGCACCCACATCACCAACGTTTGCCTTGCGTGTAGACTTAACAAGCTTGAGCCATTTCTTTCTGCACATTATATATTTAAAAGCATCAGAGAAGTTAGTAGACTCTAACGGCAATCGCTTAATAGGTAGGCCTTCCGATCGTTTATCTTTAACCGTTCTACCTTTTCTGTCTTTCTTGGTTGGTGCTAACTCTATTGAACTCTTAAGAAATCGACAATTAAATCTATCTATTAATAGTTTAGGTAGCTTCCTGTTGGTGTTAGACAATAACTCCATCATGAAGTCATACTCTACCCACGAATTGATGTTACCTTGACCGACAGACTTAAGGTTTACTTTCCAACCTGTACGCTTTCCATCTACCTTTTCCATGGCATCCTTAAACTTAGAAGCTAGATCCTGCCCTGCTTTCTTATAACTATTAGCAGCACGATCGTAGTACAGATCTATCTGTTTATTGTTGTGGTGCTTAAAGTATGTTCTTGTCTTCTTAGCCAGGGTTTCTATCCATTCGGGTGAAAGTGTATGAATATCTTTTAATATGCGATACTCTTTGCCATGCTTTTTAGGTTGTGCTAATATCAAAGACATTTGATTACCAACATCCAAACCTCCTTCAAGTACAGCATCAGGATCACAGTACTTTAATATTCTACTATCAGGTTCATCACGGATACCAAACTCATGACTCCAATAGGAATCATTACCATCATCATAGAAATGAACATCAGCCAAATTAGCATAGAATCGCTCACCTGCTTCAATTTCTGGTGGTAAGGAAAGTATTGCACATTTTACATCTTCTAAATCTGAATCGAATTCATCTTCAAAAAATTGATCTGTTAGGATATCAGCATTAACAAAAGAAGAAGCAATCCAAAAGAATGTTGAATTTTGGCGCACTTTAAGATATCGCTCTTCCCATCGTTGCAGCTTCTTTTCTACATTGGCAATCTCTCTTTTATTACCACCAGCTTCAGCTACTATAAATTCCTGTCTAATCTCATTCAGAACAAAAGCAACATCTAGTATATCTAGAATCTGTGTTTTATTCATTTTCACGACTTGCTTTAATACCCAATCATGTTCACCAATTAGATTCGGATTAGGCATGTCTGTTGTAAATGTATGTCCACGATAAAAAGGAGAATGACCATATTTAACTGTCATACCACGAACAGCCTTTGTAAGCTTTGCAATCTTGTTTTCGGGAAAGAATTTTACTTCATCGCCAATAATATGAACGTAAGAACGTCCGGCTGCAGCTGAAGGTCGATCTAAACTAATAAAAGTAAGATTGAACCCATTAAAAAATATCATTGTGTGCTTAAAGCTTACTACACGATTGTACGTTTTACAATCTTTCCCAAAGTATTTTTCAGGATCTTTTTCTATAACAAAATGAATATTTTCTTTCCAACCTTTAAACTCTAAACCTTCAATTAATGTTGGTAAAACATTCTTCTGAAGGTTCATGTATGTATCACTAACCAAAGCAACCGGTGCACCAGGTAAGTCATAAACCATTTCCTGTAATCGTTCAGCTTGAAAGTCTGTAGTCTTTGAAGATCCACGACCAAGTATAGCATACAAATTCTTAGGAAGCAATAAACCTGCAACTTGTGCCAACCAATTAGAAAAACGTTGGTCAACACTATCAGGCATCAGTTTAATTATTTTCTTGAGTAAGCTCATCTATTTGTTCTGTAAAGTCAACATCTTCAACTCCGGCTTCTTGTTTAAGCCTTTTCTTATATCTTTCCGTGGTATCTGTAGAATCAATTCTAGCAGCTAATTTGTTACGGTCAGCACTTTCCAAGCCTAATACCTTTGGGTTAAGAGAATAAATCTTGTAAGGCTTTTTATACAATGCTTCAGGTATTGTAGGTGGATCAGCTTTATCCAATTGGCGCATAAGAGCTGAATCTTTAACTAACTTTCCATAAACTTCCATATCTGCAGCACATGTGGCGGTAGCTAAAACTAATTCTGCAGCTTTCTCTAACTGATCAGCTTTTAACGCTCTTAGAGCCTTTTTTTCGACCTTTTCGTTAGCGTAGAACAGATTTATCGATTCATCGTACATCTGCTTGCTACGGTACGCGGAAATGCTATAAGGATGATTTTGAAAGAACTTTACTGTCTTTTCTTTTCCGTATTTTCTGCGCATAGAATTCATTAAGGTAAGGATCTGCAAGTACTCAATTTCATCTTCTTCCAAACCTCCAGTTGCGCCACTTTCAATATAAGCTTCCAGTAAATGATATTTCGATTCATCAAATCTATTCGCCATATATTATCCTCCTTTTCTGTTCTTCAAAATTTAAAGCCTTACGAATTTTATCTAAGCGTTGGGCTTGCGTTGCGTTTCCTCCGATGGCTGCATTCATGGCAACTATTCCTTCCTTTGCCTGTCCTTGTAACATTCCTGTGTCGTACAATAATTTGAGCTCACTATCTTCCTCCATGAAATAAGACAAGAACTCTTGAACTGGAATTTCAAAGTACATAGCAATTTTCTCAGGAGTATATCCAACGGCTGCAAGTGCTTTGAATTCATCCAAATCAATATGATCGAAACGTGCAGGTAACATGCTAGTGTTGTCCTCTTCTGAATTCATAGAGTTGTTTTGATTTTGTAAATATGTATTGTTCTTCGCTTGAGTTCTCAGACCAATTGCCCGATCCCTCGATTACGTAATGAGCATTTCCAATTTTGGCACACATTACTTTTTTATGTGTCCAGGAATAAGTTACCCGAAACCGATCGGGATTCGATTCGGCTAATCCATCAATTAAATCTGCAACCTTTGGCGTGCGATGGTGCAAGCTGTCCGATATGTAAATGTGTACTTTCTTAATCTGATCCTTAGTCATCCAATTATCCAAACTGTTTACAATTCGAGAATTCAAACCATAAGTGGCCACAAATAAATCCTGAATAGGACCAACATGTTTTATCAGGTAAACTATAAAAGTGAAAGCATTAAAACTCTTGGTAGTTTCAAGGAAAAAGATTTCGTTCTCTTCCGGAAGAGCTCCCAATAAATTCTTAACACTTTCAACTTTATTAAAGTGCATCTGCTGAAATTTTAACGCAAGGCGTTTATCCCGATCATCAATTGGGACTTCTTCCTTTTGCTGTATTTCAGATAGCTTGAATAGTGTCATTTCTTCACGAATGGTGTTATAGATATATCAAGATAATATTGCAGATCCTTTTCGTAATTATTCCATTCTCCATGCCTTGCCATTTGGATAACGTAAGAATGTCTTCCTCCAGGAAGAATAGAAAAAGAATATGCTTCTGCAGTATTACCACTAGATGAAAATTTCTTTGTCCCAGTAAGGCAAAAATCTAAAGCTTGAATTAATTCTATTTCCGTTTTAGGATCGTCAACCCAAGGAACCGCAATCAAATCTAAATCCCTATTCATACTTCCATGCACAAGTAAATTATAACCATGATCACGAGCAATCACCTTTAAATCATCCATCATGTAAGTGTACAAATTAGGCTTTACATGTATTGGTTTTTCTGACATTTGCTGATTGTGTATGTGAAAAATTAGAACTAAATATATTGCTGAAAACAACAAGGAGCCCCAAGGCCAACCGCTATCATCCCGAATTGGTTCTGGTGGTATTTGACTAGGAACTATATAATTATCATCCCCAATCTTCTTCATGCGTAAAATCTTTCATGATTCTTCTTTTTTAGGTTCAGGTTTAATATTTAAAATTCTACCTAGTTCAGCTAATTGCGCTTCGCATTGCATTAATGTTCGTCTGCGGTCTGCATCTAGGTGAGGCTTATTCCCTTTCTTAATTTCCGATTCAATGCGCCAAATGCGGTGCGGAATGGTTTTCGTGTACAAAACAACTCGCTCTACTACGTCCATTTTCAGGAACTCATCGAATTGCTTCCTCAGTTTGAAAATTGGGTGTTTGCCCAAACAATGTTTATGCTCTTTGTAGAATTCTAATTCATCGTATATCAGTCGGTTTTCTTGGTAATTTTCGATAATAGAACGAGCATTGTTTTTGCAATCTTCCAATGATGTGCAGGCAAATAGCAACTTATGGCATTCCTTGTATTTGTGATAGGCAGATATCTTGTATCCAACCAATATTATCAGCTCATGCGGACAATCAGGCTCTTTTAAGAATGGAAAATCATCTCTAATTTTTGGCTGAGACTCTGAAATTTCAACTTTAGGGATTTCAATTTTTGGAGCTGCAGCAAGCTTTTCCTTTTTTACTTCTTTTAGCTTGGCGAATTCCTTATCTGATATTTTTCCAATTTGGCGCAACTGATAAATTAGCATAGCATAATTGTCCTCAGGTTGTACTTGGCACAACCTAAGAAAATGATCATTCTTGCTGTATTTGGAGAAAAGCGCAATGCCTTTCTCCAAATTGCAACCTGATTCTATCCAGCTTATTATGTCTTTTCTAGCACTCACTATTCTTCTTCCTCTACAGTTGGGTAAAGTTCATCGATAATTGGTTCAAGTGCCATTAAGCCTTTATCGTTAAAACAGAAGAATTTTTTACTGATCAATGCATTCTCAATTAAATCCATTCTTGGATTAGCGCGATACACACCACATTTTAAATTATCAGGACCTACATCTAAAAGAAGCATTGGAACCTGACCACCAAAATGAACAGCATGATATGCATTCATTAATTCCTCAATCGTTTCGAAATCTTCCAACTTGGCAAGCTTTTCTCTTTCCAAAACAAATGGTAATCCTGTATTAAAGTCACCATTCTTTTTACATCTTAAAAACTTAAGATCTACCATTGAAAATGGATTGATAGCAACGCAAGGAGAAGTAACTAATACAAACTGTTCAGGAATTGTTTCGTCTTTAAGAGCATCCACTAAAGCTTCGGTTAATGGAGTTGAATCATCACCAAACACGGTAATGTCTGATTCTCCAATAAATTTCTCACTGATACTTCTACAGATCAAATCAACTGTAGCTGTTCCTAATATGCCAGAAACAAGAAAGGTGGTTTTTTGAGAAATTGGTTCTATTGAATCAAGAGCCTTTTCGTACTGATGTTCCAAATCTTTCTTATCCTGAATAAGATCATCTACTAATTGAACTTTTTTATCAAAATCAACTTTAAGAACTGAAGTTTCTTTCAAGGTAGATAATTCATTTTCCAAAGCTTCTTTCGCTTTTGTTAATTTCCCAATCTCAGATAAAGCTTCTTTATACTTATCTTTTGTAACTGAGTTTTTATTCAGTTCATTCAATTCTTTTAAAAATTCGGAAGCTGCTTTCAATAAAGCATCACCATTCAACTTTTTCAATTCTGCTACTTTCATTGCAATGATTTTTAGTTAATAAACAATGTCATTATCAAAGAAATTGATTTGCAATTGCAATAGGAAGGACGTTTGTAGACACAAAAAAAGCTTCGAGATATCCCGAAGCTTTTCCACCTTTAAAAACTCAACCTATAATTAAAAATTATGCACCTCCATCAGTGTCAAGAGTTGGAATTACTCCTTGGTAATGTGCAGCTCGTGGCCCACGCATTACAGATTTCACAACCATAGAAGTTTTATTTCCATCCTTATTATCCATCGATTCAGGTTCTATTTGTAAGGGAGCTTCAGGAGCTCCACACAAAGTTTTATCTGCCGTGGCATCATAAGGAAGTATTAATGCTCCTAAATATTCATTTAAGTTGTTCTCCAAAAATTCATCAATTAACAAACTGTTACCAGGATGATCAAAACTTAATTCTTGCAACCAAGCTTTTGCATCAACATCTCCTTCTGGTGTTTGCTTAAAAGATATTGTTCCTTTGGTAGCATACATAGCTATTGCAACTGCACCAACATTTAATGTCAAATCTGTAGCTATGAGAATACCGTTTATATCCCTAACTGGAGCGACAACATCCGACCATCTAAATAAAATAATTTTATCTTGTTTTGGCGATGGTTTTCCAATATTAGTGCCGCCTTTCGGTACGCTAACCATAGCATAAACTCCTAAAGCTCCAACTGGGACCAATTCAACAAAAGATCCTAGCATCGTAACACCAGAAACTAAAACAGGGGTAATATTCACATCCTGAACAACCAAGGCGGCATCAGGAAAGTGCGTTGATGTTGCACCTGCTAAAATTGCAAACATCATTGTGAGTAAAAAAATTAAATGCTTTTTCATATCGAAATGAATTATATTTTAAACAATTTATTTAACTAGAAAAACAGCATCCCCCGAAGGGGATGTATTTGTTTATACTCCTGGCTTAACGTATGCAAATAACGCCTCCGCAACTGCAAAACCAACAGCTTCCCTGTATTCAGCAAACACTTTAACATCGTAGTTTTCGCCTTGCATGAAAATTTTCGATGCACCTTTGTTTTTAGACAATAAGTGAATAAAGTTTTCTTTAGGAGTGATAAAGAAGTGACCAACTCCTGTCATACCATCAAGTTCTGCAAAAGTGAAATTGGTAAAATCCAATTTGTTTTTCTTACCATCTTCATTTTTGGTGTTAGGAAATAATTTCTGATATGCACGATTGTACATGGTAATTAAATCAGGATCGGCATGAATGAACATCTTTTTACGTTTGTAAAGAGGTGCAACAGAATCAGCGGCCTCGTTCATTTTATCCACAATATTTTCAGGAGTTAAAGTAACACCATCCAATAACCAGTTGATTGGAGCTGCTGCAGGATCTGCCGCATCTTTCAATGCTTTCTGATCTTCCAAGATAGTACAATAACCATCCATTGACTTTCCAGTTTCCTGAGCTGCATCGCCATCGTTGATATCATTAGCAAGAGCTACATATTTACCAGTAGCTAATAGAAGCATTTCACGATCTTCATCGACCTTTGGCAATACCAATTGAGTAACGATATACTTCACAATAGGCATATCTTTTGGCTCTAAACCTTCATCGTACAAGTACCCAATAACATCATCCATGATGTCAGCCGGAGTAATAGGCACGTTAATTTTGTGCTTACGCTGCACAATCTCGATAGGAGTAAATTTACCTTTGCCCGATGGAGTCCATTTTGCAACAAACTGCTGAACAACCGAAGTAATGATTGCCTTAGATGCACGCCAAACAGTTTTGTCAGTCACAATTGTTTTCATGTACTGAACAGAGTTAACCTTATGGGTTAAGGCACGGACAATTTCCATTCTTTCGGAAGAAATGTACTTACCAAACTCAGATCTTAACTCAGTAGTATCAATACTAGTATCGGCAGAAATAGGAGTCCCTTCGAATTCTGCATCTAACATTAAGTTATGAGCCAACTTCATATCAGCTGCAAATTGTTTTCTTGCTCCTGGCTTTCCTTTTCCTTCCACGTCTGGATCTTTTTCAGGGTCATCACTTAGAGTGTCAACCTTCGCTTGAAGATCTTGCTCCTTTTTCTGTGCACCTTTTTTATAGGCATCGTGCTCAGCCTGTAGTTTTTGAAGATCATCCTGAGCTTTCTTCAAAGCTGTTGCATCTTCTGCAGATGGTGGATTTTCTTCATAAGCTTCCAAATCCTTTAAAAAGGATTCTACAAATTTTTCACCCCACTTTTCAGTAAGTTCTACTTTCTGATCTGATGTCAGAACACTTTTCCCATTTACATCTTTGGCAAATGAACCAATCTTGAAATGAGAAAATACTGCTGCTAAAATTTCCTTAAACATAGACAACCGGTTTTATTGTTTTAAATAATTATCAATTAATGCACTCTTCGATAGATCGCGAGCGATTTGAACCGCTGTATCTATATTTCCTATTTCGTCAATCAGACCATACGCTTTGGAGTCTTCAGGTCCGAACATCTTCCCCGAGATAATTCCGGGGATTTCGGTGTTAAGCTTTTCACCCCTGGCGGCCTTAACTTGGGTTTGGAACTTGATCGCGAGTGGATCGAGCATTTCTGATTTGATTTTGTCATACTCTCCTTTTTTTGCTAATTCGAATGATTCGTTTTTATCTGCAGAATGATTGGAATAAATGGTATGATTAATCACACCCATTTCTTTGTAGTATGGTTCAGCATCTTGAAAAGACATCATTACACCAATAGATCCGAACTCGGCAGAAATATTGTTATTGGCTACAATTCTATCACATGCGGTTGCAGTCCAATAAGCTGCACTTGCACATAAATCGCACGAAGCCACAACAGGTTTGTTGCATCTTTCAATGGCATCAACCAAAGGAGCAATTGCATCAACAGCTCCACCTCCCGAATCTATGTCGAGAATAATTGCATCAATATTTCTGTGATTGGCAGCCTTGGTAATTTCGGCTGCAATTTCTTCGGTTCCGTAACTGCAGTAAGTACCATACTTAAGCATAGTACCACCAATAGGAATAATGGCGATTGAACCTTTAGGAGCATCATCGAAGGATCCTCCCATACCTGAAGATGCAAGAATTGAATCCATCAGAGGTTTATTCTCCGATAAAATCTTACTGTATTCTTCAGCTAGATAATCTCCATCCATGAGTTTGCGAACAATGGCATGTTTGGCCATCGATTCCTCAAAAGAAATCATCCATTTGCCTTTTATAAGGCTAGAAAGTAGTTTGGAATTCTTCATGTATCACGTTTTATACAATGATACATGAAGAACTAAGCGAGAGAAAGGACTATAAAAAGGAGTAAAACAGGCTTATTCCTCCAGCCAATAAGCTGTATGAATATCGTTTCCTGTAAATTTTAAAGCACGACCTGTTTTTCCAGTTCCTACTGCTAGGCTTGGTAAAAGTCTTGGTTTTGCTCCTGATAAATTACCAATCAATTTACATTGGGCACTTGAGTACACCAATTTAATGAGTACCGGTCTGTTGGTAATTTTTGCAAACAGAGCTAAATCACTTTCATCTTCTCCAGGATAAAAAGCATTTAAAGTAGGTTTGTACAAAACACCAGCTGCTTTACTTGATGTCTTTTCGGTAAACTTTCCCGATTTTGGAGAAAATGGAATTTCTTCCCAATCGTATCCTTCTTTAAAAATAATTTTACGATGATAAGATGTTGATCCTACCAATTCTGATTCTACACTTTCGGGAATAGCATAAAAGATAGAAAGTATGTTTTGTGCTAAATTTTTGTTCTTTGTTACCATGCTATAAATGTTAAATATGACGCGACAAAAACAGGGCAAATAAGGGACAAAAGAGAAGCAAAAGTGGTCGCTTTTTTTAGTGCTTTTGTTGCTTTTTCTTTTGTGCGAAATCTCAAATATTCTCGCTTTAAAGAATCGTAATTATAATTCATAGGATCAAGATCGTGAAAATCGCAAAAATCGATAATAGCTGCTTTAATTTCGGTGAATCCTTTAAAGTACAAATCAAGAATGTGTTCGTGCATTTCGAAGAAGAATTTCCTTCGAACCCACTGGCGAATCATCTTTTCACCATTTTCCGAAATGTAATTATTGTAACGAATGTTCAAATCATTGTAATAAGGCAATGCAAATTGAACATGCTCTCCAGTTTCGTACTTTCGAATGTTAGGTGTAATTGGTTGCTTTCTTAATTGAGACTTTACGATGGCTCCGATATGTCCGTTCAAATCTCGTGCAACTACAGGCTCATTGTAGCCATAGGTCCATTTCGAATTGATATAATCTACATGCATTTTTGGGAATGCCACCTCTACAGTAATTCCTTTTGCCATACAATGTTAATTTTTAGTAATATAAATCATTGATTTGTAATCAAAAAGGACTTGGCGGTTACTACTATCAAAGATAATAAAATACCTTATTTATCATTGTATTATTGTATTGCAATTTTCATTATTTTTGCAAGCAATATGGATAAAGCCAAAGAATGTATTGAAGAGGTAAAGCTGCTGTTGAATAAACTGGAGCAAGAGCCAAGCCAGTTTAAAAAATTGGTGAGGAACATGTTGTTTGTTTTGGCTGAATTACCAGAGGAACATACTGAGTATGCTACCTTTCGAATGACAGGTCGTAATTTGCAAAACACTTACAAATCGACTATTGCTGCTCAAAAGCAATTTCACGACTACAAAAAAGCAATTGACCAGGTGAAAATTGACTTGGAATACCTCTTTATTCGTTTCTAAATTTAGTTTAGGTTTAGGTTTCCATATTTCTATTTGGAACATCGTTAAAAATCTACCTACATTACCTACATTACCTACAAACGCATTTAACTGTTTAGTAATCAATTATTTATTTGTAGGTAAACATGTAGGTAATTTTACCTACAAAGCCGTTTTGTAGGTAAAAAAAAAGGAGTGCCAAAAAACAACCTACAAACTATACTTATTTACCTACAATTGATATCAATCTACCTACACTTACCTACATTAATATACATTATAAGATATAAATAG
>JADGFH010000900.1 GCA_016743925.1 Labilibaculum sp. | reverse complement strand
ATTTACTTCTGATCCCATTTTTTGAATGATATCAGTAGCCGCTTCAGCATCTTCACATTTGCATGGATTGTGAATAATGGATGTGCCTTTGGCTAACATTGCTGCCGCCAAAGCTCTTTGCATCATGCTTTTTGAAGAAGGAGGGGTTAATTTTCCTTTAATTGTTGAGGCTTGGATTCGAACTCTCATAATTTGTGGTTTTATAGGGCTGTTTTGGGTTTGGTACAAAGACCAATCACTTTGGTTTTTAGTTCATCAATTGGAAGCGTAACAATAGTAGCTTCTCCAATTTTCTTGAGAAGAATAAAGTCAATTGTTGACTTGTTTTTCTTTTTGTCCTTGATTAAATATTGGTTAATGGTTTCCGCAGAAACATTGTGGTTTAAGGGTAGTTCAAAATCGCTTAATAAGCTGCTAATCTTTTCTGAATCTTCTGTACCCAAATCACACATCTCTACAGATAGTTCGGCAGCTAATATCATACCAACCGAAACAGCTTCTCCATGTGTCAAATCAGAATTATTTTCGATAGCATGGCCAATGGTATGACCAAAATTTAGCTTTTTTCGTTCCCCTTTTTCAAATGGATCACTTTCAACTACTTCTGTTTTAATAGAAACAGCTCTAAACACCAAATCTTCCATTAATTCGGGCTGTAGATTTAGCAATGCATCTTTATTCTCCTTTAAAAAGTAATAAAGGCTCTCCTCTTTAATAAATGCATGTTTGATTACCTCACCAAATCCACTTCTTACTTCACGTTTCGGTAAAGTTTGAAGCAATACCGGATCGCAAATCACAAATTTAGGCGGATTAAAAATGCCAATCATGTTTTTTAGTTTGCCAAAATTGACACCGTTCTTACCACCTACACTTGCATCTACCTGAGATAGGAGAGATGTACTGATAAAACCAAACTCAAGACCTCTCATGAAAATGGATGCAACAAAACCAGTTACATCACTAACCAAACCACCACCCATTCCTAGTAAGAATGTATTTCTATCGGCACCTTTTTCTAGCAATTGATCGATTATCTTTTCAATAGTTTGCCAGTTTTTATTTCCTTCTCCACAACCCATTATGATATAATCGAATTGGTTGATGAATTCAGGATAGTGTTGGTAGATGTTCTCATCACAAATCAAAATGCATTTTTTCTCTGGCAAATAGTTTTTAACGTTCAAATAAGATTCGCCTACAAAAATGCTGCTGTTTTGTTTCTTGATGTGTATGGTTTTCATTCTAGAGTTCTTAGTATGTTAGTAATTGGTAACTAGTCATTGCTATGTGGATAACAACGACTAGTTACGCTTGACTAATATTATGAGTTCATTATATCTTCCTGCTGGTTGATTGATTCCTGGTGAATAGCTTTGAATAAGCCATTTATGAATTGCTCACTGAAGCCTTTTTTCTTGCCATCTTCCATGCTCTTTTCAAGAATATTACCCCATCTTTTGTTCTGTAAAACGGTGATGTTGTTCTCTTTCTTATAATGACCGATTGTTTTGGCTACTTGCATCCGATTTTCTAAAAGCTCAAGTAATTTCTGATCGAAATCATCAATAAGGTGTCTCAATTCTCCAAGTGTATTGTCAACCAATTCGTTTCCTGCTTCTGGATCACGAAGTACTAAGTTAGCTAAAAGTTCTTTTAAAGCTACTGGTGTTAATTGTTGCTTTGCATCACTCCAAGCTTCTTCTGGCTTGCAATGCGATTCAATAATTAAACCTTCGTAGTTTAAATCCATTGATTTTTGAGTCACCTCTTCTAATAAATCACGATCACCAGTAATGTGGCTAGGATCACAAAATAAAGGAAGTTGTGGCATTCTTCTCTTCAATTCAATTGGAATTTGCCATTGAGGATCATTTCTATATTTCAACTTCTGGTAAGTTGAGAATCCACGGTGGATAGCTGCTAATCTAGTTAGTCCAACAGCATGAAGTCTTTCAATTGCTCCCATCCATAACTCAAGGTCAGGATTGATTGGGTTTTTCACCAATACAGGAATATCATGTCCGCGTAAAGCGTCTGCAATTTCTTGAACGGCAAATGGGTTAACTGTGGTTCTTGCGCCAATCCAAAGAATATCTACACCAGCACCTAAGGCCAATTCAACATGTTTTGCATTTGCAACTTCAGTTGCTGTGATTAATCCGAATTCAGCTTTCACTTTTTGCAACCAGATTAGTCCTTTGGCTCCAATTCCTTCGAAACTATTTGGACGGGTACGTGGCTTCCAAATTCCTGCACGGAAAATTGGAATACCCGCAGCTTTAATTCCTCGTGCTGCTTCCATTACTTGTTCTTCTGTTTCTGCACTACATGGTCCACCTATAACTAGAGGGCGCGTACTAACGTCAATTGGCCAGCTGCTTAAATCCTTAATTTCCAAGTTCTTCATTGTATAC
>JADGFH010000135.1 GCA_016743925.1 Labilibaculum sp. | reverse complement strand
GCATATAAATAGACGTCTCTCTCGAAACCACTCACTTTCCAATAGTCTTGATCTTCTAGGTATGAACCATCGCTAAAGCGATAAATTTCTACAGCAAGTTGGTTAGTGCCAGGTTTTAAGTATTCGTTTAGTTTAAATTCTGTAGGTGTTTTACTTCCTTGACTATAGCCTACTTTTTTGCCATTTACCCATAAATACATTGCTGATCGAACCCCTCCAAAGTGAATGTAGATATCTTCTCCATCCCAGTTTGTAGGAATTGTGAAGTCTCTTTTATAAGAACCCACAGGATTATAATCGTGTGGAATAAAAGGTTCGTTGTTAGGGAATGGATATGATACATCGGTGTAAATTGGAACACCATAGCCTTGAAGTTCCCAATGTCCTGGCACCTTAATATCTTTCCAGTCAGATATATTGTATTCTGTTTTATAAAAATCCATAGGACGATCAGCCGGTTTGCGAACCCAGTTGAATTTCCATATACCATTTAGACTGATAAAGAAAGAAGAGTTTTCTTTCTTATTGGTAAGTGCATTATTCAAGTTGCGATAGGCAAAAAATGATGCTCTTGGTTTTTCTTTATTAATGCCAATGACTTGAGGATTTTCCCAATCGTTGACAATTGCTTTCTCTTGAGCAAATATGCTCTGGTAGAAGAGAATTAGCAAAAGCGTTAAAGTTGTTCTCATTAAAATGGATTTACAATTAACGATTAGTGATCATCAATTGATAATCACTAATTGTAAATTTATTAATTGTTCTAGCTTCCCTGTTTATTATTGGTGTATTTGGTGATTAATACATTTCGAATTTTAGTAAAAAGATCGACCACGGCTTGCATGTTTTTATTACTCTTTTGTGTAAGGAATTCCTTAGTTTTTTTAGGGCTTTTATTATATAAATCCAAAGCCTTTTTATCAGTAAGTTCTATATCAGCAAAAAGATCATCCTGAAATGGATCTCGATACATTTGCATGTCTTTGATAGCATCCTGCCAACGTAGATACATTAGATTGTCAACAAAGTCGATAGCCCAACGTGCGGAGGCTGGATTGTACTGATTGGGATCGTAGTTTTTATACGATTCATGAATTTCTTGTGTCCCAGCGTAAATAGGAATGTATGGCGATGTGTACTGATTATCTTGAAATACCCAATATAGTCCACCAATTGCATCAGGTAACCATGATCTTAATTGGCAAATCATACCATAATTCCCTTTCGATACATTTCTACGGTTAGTAATATCCAAAAGCTCTCTCATTGCTGTTGTTGGAAATGGCGTTGTTAATGGACTTTTCTTAAGTTTTCCATCACTAGTTGGAACGTACCAATCAGGGTCAGATGTTTTATCGTAAATCGTTCCCTCGAATGTTGATCGTTGAAAAGCCATAACATCTCGGACTGAGATTTTCTTTTCAGGTTTAATCGAGAAAGGGTAGCTTGATACATCTTCGACAAATTGATGATAGGCATCTTGTCCTTGAAATGGATTACTTAGACTACGATCAGGCCAATCTTTAAGATTGGGAGCAAAGGTGCTGTAAAATAACCAAAAACGCCCGCTAGCCCATTCTCTAAAACAAGGGCTATAAGCTTCTTGCCAAATAAATGGTTTCCCTGATTTTTCATTGTACCAAGCATGATCAATAGCAACTTGTTTATAATTATCCGAAGCCATGAACCACTCAGGTTTCGAAAGATCAATTTCTTTGATAATACTCCAATTAGGCACTATGGCGATATGATCATCTGGCACGCGTTGTGCTGCCCAGATCGCACCGTCTTTGCCAGATTCAGGATTCCAATCTTTGCCAACGGCTACAATTTCGAGAATCCAAACCTCATTAGGATCAGCAATACAAAGAGCTTCAGACTCTGGCCCGCAAGATGGCAAAAAGCCGTATTGATCCATCAATGACGTGATTAACTTGATTGCTTCGCGAGCAGTTTTACATCTTTGCAGAGCGAATATCATAGCTTGTTCCACTGTCATGATCTGCTTGCCCGTTTCACGATCAACTTGCAATTCTGGCTTCTGACTCATCGTACTTTCAGCTATAGCCAATTGATACTCATTCATGTGCGAATAAGCCGAATGAAAATAAGTGAAGGTCTGTTCCGCCTGAGGGATATGTCCAATGATTTCTCCATAGTTATCCAGAGCGCCATTAATTTCTTGTAAGCCATAATAAACAGGAGTCATGCTTCCTTCTGGATATTTCTGACCATGCACCACGCGAATTCTAGTATCGTTGCCTCCAAAGGTGTGGGAGGTGATGACAGAACCATCTATCGTTGCTTTTTTTCCAGCAACGATATCAGTGCAAGCTTGACTTTTCGGTAAAACAAAGGATGCGAGCAAAAGTAATAGGTATAATTTTTTCATTGGTTTGAGCTTTAATTGTCTATTTTTATTTCTAACCAAGCTTCCAAGGTTTTGATTATCTCACTCTTCATTTCTGGAGGGAAACTTCTGATTCTTGTACCGTGAGAACCTTCAGGATTAATAAATTTCTTGCATTTATTATTAGCCTTAAGATCTACTTGTGTAGCCGACCAAGTATCGTATTCTCCGTAGATGAATAATATCTTTTCGGCATCTGATTGTAGCCATTTGTTGATCTTTCCCATAGAGGTTGGATCAAATTTTCTAATTGGATCATTTGGAAAAACATGATTGAATGTCAAATTATCTTCATAATCGATGTATGCTTTAAATGGTTCTATTTCGTAGCTATACATACCAATTTCGGTAAGTGCTTGATGATAGAAGGCCAAGCTTGGTTTTAAGCTGTTTTCATCGAAAAAATCCATACCTGAAACACGTACAAGATGATTGAATAATTCTTGAGAGCTAGCATCTGGATTGGGAATGGCTTCACATTTGTATTTTCCCCATTGCCAAAATGCAAAGGAATATTCCAAGATGCTTAAGTCAAGAGCTTTTCCCAATCCCATTGAGAAAGAATATCCCTTTTCTTTTGCGTGTGTTTCAGCAAGAGGCAGCAGGTTCTTTTTATCCTTAAAACAAGCCAATTGAAATTGATGAATTCTGTCTCTACAATCTTTACTTCCTACACTGGCTAGATGTTTATGAATTCTGTTATCTTCTCTGGCAAGGTTAAGTGGTGCTACATAGGGAATACTTACGTCTACATCATTTGGATAAAAATAGCGATGGTAAATCGTTGTTTGTCCACCCTTACTGATTCCTGTTGTGATCCACTTATTCTTGTAAATCTTCTTTAAAGCCACAATTACTGCATGTTGATCAGCAGCAGCTTGTTTGATGTTTAAGTATTTCCAATCTAAACTATCTGGCATTGAATTTTTAAAATATCGATGCTCAATTGTTAGCTGATTAGCCCGTAGTAACTTACTTAATTCACCAGCTTTTTCAGTCCAAATATTATAACCTTGAATTTCTACAACCATTGGTTTGTCAAGTGCATGATTTCCTAGAAGAACCCGCTGTTTGAACGTGCCAGCGTCAGGATTTTCATGATCCAGAGGTTGTGTGAAATACAACTCGTAATAATCTTGGTAAGTTGTATCGCCTACTATTTTTTGAACTGTAGCATTGGGTATTTGCTTCAGACTATCTTCAATACTTAATGGCTTTGTCTGAAAACAAGATGAAAGCCCAATCGTTAGTAGAAAGAGTAAACTGTAAAAATTGATCGTTAATTTATTCATGATTAGGTCGTGTTTTATCTAAATATAAATCCGTTTTTAAGCGGATCGTTTGGGTCAAAATAGAATTCGTTTTTGCCAGTAATAGAAGCGGTACCGCTTACTTCTGGAATAATTGCATCAATTCCTTCGTACTTACAAGTTTCAATAACCTTTACGCTCATGGTAGATCCTAAAATACTTTCGATGATGATTTCTGTATTTTCCTTCAATTCTCCTTTGGCATAATGAATTGCAGCTCTTCCACTAACTCCTGATCCTGTTGCAGATCTATCTACTTCTCCTTCGGCAAAAATGCAAACATTTCGTGTGTGATGATCAGGATTTGAGGCTTTCCCAATAAAGATAGTTCCGTATAAGAAACTTAAATCTTCCTCCAAAGGATGTATGATTTCGAATTGATCCATAACGGCATATTTTATTTTACGTCCGTAATCAATTAGTTTATTGTAGTCGGATTCATCAAGATTAAGATTTAAATCTTCAGCTTGAACATAGGCATAAAAGGCACCACCATAAGCTAAATCGAATCTTACTTTTCCAAGTTCTGGAACATCAACAAGCTGATTTTTTAAAGACATGAATGATGGCACATTTTGAAAAGAAACTTTTTCAACTTTACCATTTTTTCTGAATGCCTGACAAGTAATTCTTCCGGGAGGTGCATCTATTTTAATGATAGGGTTTTCATCCTCTCGAATGATCATGTTAGTGTCCAAAACAAGCGTAACCAAAGCAATCATGGCATGTCCACACATGGTACTATATCCTTCGTTGTGAAGAAAAAAGGTGCCAAAATCGCCATCTTCAGTTGTTGCTTCTGTTATAATCGCACCATACATATCAGCATGTCCGCGAGGTTCCCACATGGTACCGGTTCGAATGTAATCGTAATTATTTCGGAAGTATCTGCGTTTTTCTAAAATGGTATTGCCCTTTATTTCTGGAAGTCCGTCAGTAAATACACGTAAAGGCTCACCTCCGGTATGCAGATCAATACTTGTTATTCTTAGCCAGTCTTTAGGAGCGTCCCATTTCCAATTGTCTGTTATCGTCATGGTTATTAGCTTAGAGATTTATTTGAGTGCCAATGTTATTATTTACTGCTTTATTGTACATATATTCAGCAATAATAACATCAAAAAGTGCCATTCCAACTGATTTAAAAAAAGTTGTTTCTGATTGATCCAGTTTGTTGGTAACTATAAGATTGCTAATTGGCTGAATTAGATTTTCGTCAAGGATATTAACAGCCAATGGAATTGCAAGATCACCACTTTCTTTTACCGCAAAAGGCGTATCTACCCATACATTTTTAAGTAGCGAGAACAACTCATCTGGAAATTCACGCATATCCGGCTTGTATGACCCTATACCAATAAAAGCTTTTCCTTTTAGTAATTCAGGATCATTAGGAAGTACAGGTGTCTTTGACGAGGTAGTACAAATTACAATGTCTGATTTGCGAACAAGTTCTTCTGTGTTTTTAGCTGGATAAATATGAATATCAGGTAGTTTTCCCTTCAGTTTTGCTATGAATGTCTTTAGTTTTTCACGTTCCAAATCAAAAACTGTAATTTTGTTTATTGGTCGAACAGATGAAGCGAAAATAGCTTGTGTAAATCCTTGAATTCCTGTCCCAATAATTCCTAAATAGCTTGAATTCGAAGGACTTATATATTCGACACCAATTGCACCAACAGCTCCAGTTCTAATAGCAGTTAAACTAGCACCATTCATCAAAGCTAATGGTTCTCCGCTTTTACCATCATTAAGAATCATTGTTCCGTAAATTGAAGGCTTACCAGCTGCAGTATTATTCGGATTTACACTTACTAATTTTGTTCCAAAGTAGTTTTCTGTGAAGCAAGGCATCAGTAAAAGCGTATTGTCTTTTTGATATGCGTGCATACGGTTTGGCATGTGAAATGAACCAGCATGAAAAATCGAGAATGCTTTCTTTATGGCGATTAATACTTCCTGTGGAGACAATAAGTCTTCTATTTCTTGTTGATTGAGAACGAGCATGAATATGAAAGTTTAGGAGAATTTTTCTCTCTCTCCTTATAAAAAGAATATCTAACTATGATCTTTGTGCTTCAACCTCTTCAATGGTCTTTGGAATTGGTTTACCTAATAAACGAGCACCGTCTTTTGTAATCAAGAAATCTTCTTCGTTTCTACAACCACCAAAGTCTTTGTATTGTACAACTTTATCGTAGTTGATGAATTCTGAAAAACGATTCTCAGCTTTCCACATGTCAATCAATTCAGGAATGAAATAAATGCCTGGCTCTATGGTCAAGACAAAGTTTTCTTCCAATTCTCTTCCTAAACGCAATGATTTAAGACCAAATTGAGTACTTTTTGCCTCTCCATTGTATCCAACGTAAACTTCTCCAAGATTTTCCATGTCATGGACATCCATGCCCATCATGTGACCCAATCCACACTGGAAAAATAGAGCGTGAGCTCCTTGACGAATAGCTTCATCTAGGTTACCTTTCATCAGGCCCATTTCTTTCATTCCTTCTGCTATTGTAAGTCCAGCTTTTAAATGTACATCTTTGAATTTGACTCTAGGAGCAAGCATATCGATAGCAGCTTCATGAGCATTAAGAGCTATTTGATATATTTCCTTTTGACGTGTTGTAAATGTTTTATCTACTGGAAAAGTACTTGACATATCACCAGCGTAATGCATCGTATTTTCAGCACCACAATCTAATAATACCATATCTCCACTTTTAAGTGTGTTGCCGTGATAATGGTTGTGAAGTGTTTGTCCGTTTATGGTTGCAATAACAGGAAATGAAAGTTGTCCTCCAGCACCTATTGCGATTTCTTGAACTGCTGCAGCAATTTCCGATTCTTTCATTCCTGGACGAGCCATTTTCATTGCAGCAAGATGCATGTTTGCAGTAATATTAACGGCCTCTTCAATTTGTATTATTTCCTCAGTTGATTTGTAATTTCTTTGATTAACAACTGCATTTATAAACTCTACCGAAGCATTTTTTGCAGCAATGTTTGGATGAACTTGGACCAAATCAAATAATTTGATTTGGTGCTCAGGTCGGTAAGGTGGTAGGTAATGAATTTGTTTGCCTTGCTTAACTGCTTTTTCCAGATAAGATTTTAATTCTTGTGCAGGTGCTGTTTCATTAATGCCTACAGCTTCACTTTTTTCTTTGATGGTAGGTTGCGTACCCATCCAAACAATGTGATCAATGGTTAATTCATCACCAAAAATAATTTCTCGATTTTCATCGATATCGATAATGGCATTTAGTCCAGCATAATCTGATCCGAAGAAGTATAGAAATGTACTGTCTTGGCGGTAATGATAGGTGTTGTCAGCATAATTCATTCCACTTTCGTCGTTTCCTAGGAAAAGTAGAATGCCTGATTTTAAGTCAGTTTTAAGTTGCTTGCGTCTGTTGATGTAGGTTTGTTTTGAGAACATCGTATTTTGTTTTTGGGTTTGTTTGTATAAATAGATGCAAATTGTAATCTGCACTAATAATCGTAGCTTCTTGGGTGCAACAATTTTATCCGAAAAGTAATAGTTTACCTTATTTTATCTTGAATATAAGAATTCCATGTAAAGATTATAATCTATTTAAATGGATGGAATAAAAAGTTGAGAGAGGAGTTTGGGAGCTAACAAATCCAGCATTCGTACAATCCTTTGTACGAACAGTTGTAAAGAAGTAGGAATTCGTTAAAGCAAATCATTCAATTGGGTTTAATTGAAATGTAAATGTATAAAAAAACGAAGAAGATATTCTGTTTATCTACTTTATAATGAGTTTAAACTGACAAGGGGTCAATGGAATCGATTTACAAGAACTCTAAAATAAGAGGAACAATTACAGGAACTAAAACGGTTAATACGATTCCGCTAAAAACCGCAATAATGGCATACTCCTTACCAGAATAACGAACAATTATTGGTAAAGTGGTATCCATGGCAGTAGCGCCGCCAGAAGCTATTCCAGCTAGTTTGCCGAAGAATTTTACAAAAAGAGGAGTTGCCAAAAGAGTTAATATTTCGCGAATGATATTGGATAGAAGAGCAATAACACCGAGTGTTTCGCTGTGGAATTCAGTTATCATTACACTCGATAAACTGTAATATCCAAAACCTGCACCAACAGCCATTGCTTCTCCAAAATTGATATCCGAAAGGAAGAATGAAAAGGCGGAAACACCAAGTAAGGATCCAACAATAACGGATAAAGGAACAAGAACAATTTTGATGTTTACCTCACGAATAACCTTCCATGAAGAACGGTCGGTTCCAATACCAATACCTACCAAAAACATCAACAAATAAAGAGCATAAATGCTAAAATCCGAATCCAATATACTTTCAGGTAAGAATCGGGTTAAGCCTAGGATTAATCCAAGAACAAAAAAACCAAGTATGATTAAACTGCCTTTCATAGTGTTTATTTCTTTTTGAAGAATAAAGAATAGGTGAAATAAGCGCAAACTAAGGAACCTAACAATGCTCCAATGGTCAATACTAGGGCTTGTATACCAATTGTGTCTAGGTTTTTAACAATTTGATCATTGGTTCCAACACCAATTCCCAAAAGGAATAGTAACAGGAATATAGAAAAAGAGGTAAGCAGACCTACAAACTTGATTATTTTTGGACGATTGCCAATTACAAGTCCTATTCCTATCCCTAAAACCATAATGGCTAAAACAATAATGATATCTGTTAGCATAAAAAGTGTAAGCTTAAGGTGTTAGTGTGTTTGCAATGGCAATATTAGTTTTTTCTTTCGAAATAGAAAATAGCAAACCTACATAGTTTGATTTTTAAAGGCTAATAAAGATAGAAAAGGCTGAATCTTTCGAAACAGCCTGTTTGTATTTTGCATTGAAATTAAAATAGTTATCAATATCCTTATTGTAAAAAATGTGTTACAATGCCATGATACCTTTTATTCCTTCTGCACGAGTGTAAACTTCGACTACATCATCGGCAGATTTCATTTCTTTTTTAATCGTAATACCAATGAATCGAATATCGCGGGATGTTTTAAAAGTGTATTCAGTATCTTCTGGAAATAAGTTCTTAACAGAATTTATCTTGTCCTCGTTATTCGGAACGATGAATTTAAACATGTAAACAGAGGGCCATTTTGTAGAATCCAATAGCTGCTGTTTCATTTTATTATATTTTTCTTGATCCATTTTTTAAATTTTTAGTGGTGACAAAAATCGTAATAATTTATTAAAATCCTTACATCACTTTTAAGAAAACGATAATTAGAGCTGAATTGTTTCACATTTTATTCAATTATGGAAAATTCCTTAAATAGTTGTTAACACGACATAAATTATTATTAATCTATATCTATATATTGTATCTTTACATGTTTGATAAATAGATTATTCTAATTAATAGATCCTAGTAAACATTCCACTAACATAAATCATCGATGAATAGAAAAGTAATTATTGTTTTGCTGGTAATAGCAACATTGGCTATTGGTTTTTTTGCCATGCAAGGCTTAAGTAGTTTAAAAGAAGCTCCTAAAAAGAATTTGGACAAAAAAAAGCTGCCTATTGTTAAGGTGGAAGCTGTAAATTATCATGTGCTTTCTTCTCCTATTGTTGAAAAGGGGAGATTGGCGTCTAATTTAGAAGTGAATTTAAGTTCTGAAGTAGCTGGTCGTATCGTTGAGGCTGGAGTTCCTTTAAAAGTGGGACAGAAGTTTAAAAAAGGACAGTTGTTGATTCGTGTTTACGAAGAAGATGCAAAAATGGATTTACGTGCTCAGAAGAGTCGTTTCCTAAATAAATTAGCTTCAAATCTTCCAGATATAAAGGTTGATTACACTTCTAATTTTGAAGTATGGATGCGCTTTTTCAATGCCATTGATTTGGAGAAATCTATTCCTGAGTTACCAAGTGTAAAATCGGATCAGGAAAAAGTGTTTATGGCAAGCAGAAATATTTTAGGTGACTACTACGCGATTAAAAGTGCAGAGGTTAAATTGAATAAACGAAAAATATACGCACCATTTAATGGTTCTTATGTAGAGGTGAATACCCAAATTGGATCGGTTGCAGGAATGGGATCAAAACTGGCTGGTATTATAGAATCAAATAATTTAGAACTACAAGTTCCTATTGAGTCGAAAGAAATTTCTTGGCTGAATTTGAATGAGAAAGTTGATATCCTGGGTTCGAATGGAGAAGTAATCTTTACAGGGAAGTTAGTACGTAAATCTGATTTTGTTGATCAGGGGACACAATCTATTTCTGTTTTTGTAAAATTGGAGAAAACCAATGGGAAGGAATTATACCAAGGGCAGTTTTTAACTGCTCGTTTTAATGGGAAAATGATTGATAATGTCATGGAAATTCCTAGAAATGCTGTTTTTAGCTCAAACAAAGTATTTGTTGTTGAAGGAGACATCCTAAAGTCAAAAGTAATTAATGTTGTGAAACGTAATGAGAATACTTTGGTTTTTAACGGATTGAAAGAGGGGGAGATATTGGTTATTGAACCTCCTGTGAAGGCTACAGAAAACATGCAGGTACAAATTAAGAAATAGCATATAATGAGAAATATAATATCACAATTTGTAAGATATCCGTTTTACGGGAAAATGATTATTGCTGTGGTGCTTATTGCAGGATTTGCTTCTTTAGGATTTATGAAGAAATCATTTTTCCCCGAAACAGAATCTAAAATAATTACCGTTTCCATGGTATTTCCTGGAGCTTCACCAAAGGAGGTTGAAGAAGGCATAACCTCTCGAATAGAGGATGCTGTGAGAGGAATTGTTGGGATAAAGGAAATGAATTCTGTTTCGTCGGAAGGCTTTGCCAGATTGACAATTACCACTACAGGTGATTATGACTTGGATGAAACATTAGCAGATGTAAAGAATGCGGTTGATGGGATTCCTTCTTTTCCATCTGGAGCCGAAAAAGCTGTTATTGCCAAGCGAAGAGCTACAACACCAGCGATTCGCATGTCTGTTACAGGAGAAACCGATTTAATAAGCCTGAAAAAATATGCCGATATAATCTACGACGATTTAATGCGCTCAAAGGTGATGTCGCAAATATCTCTTTCCGGTTTTCCAAATTTGGAATTATCAGTAGAAGTGAAAGAAGATGATTTACGACGTTATAGTCTTACTTTTAGTGAGATATCAATGGCGATAGCCAATAAT
>JADGFH010000899.1 GCA_016743925.1 Labilibaculum sp. | reverse complement strand
TTCATATATAAGATTTAAGGTTTTAAAGTGAATAGAAAAAGTCGGCTGGTTACCGACTTTTTTTGTGCTTTATATTTTAATTGTTATTGCTCATTTATCAAATGTAGTTTTCATTACTTCCAATGCTTCCTTTGTTAATAACTCCCAACTATTTACAAATATTGAGTTAACCACAAACCAGCCTTTCAGTGGCGGTTTTATTTTAAAAGGACTCAACAGTTCATATTCCACTCCTAAATCATCGAGTAGTTTACTCGAAATCAATTTAAACACCATATTTCCTTTATGGTAAAAAGCAAAAACTTTGTTATTATATTTTAATCCAGGTAAACTCATCATTTTTCCCAAAATAACATCTTCCTCTATCGTAATTTGCTCCACAATACGATTAAAAATAGCTAGTTCTTTACTCATTGTTTTAATTTCTATTCAATGTTAAATATCAAACCCTGGTCTTATAAAATCTTTCGACTCGGGAAATACTACATCAACCAAATTTCTTAAACCTGATAACAATAACAGAATAGGTAACATTTCATCTTCAGCCTTAGGAAAGTACTTCATAAAACAAGTCCATGCATCTATCGAGTTATCAATTGAGATAAGAGCAACCTTGGCCGAAGCGACACTATCATGTTCATAAAATTCATTTGCTGTTTCTTCCGTATTTACCTTGCTTCTTAAAGAACGAAAAAGCTTACTTGGAATAATAAACTGGTACCAATGAATCTTTTCGGATGCACTAAAGATTTCTTTCTGGCAATCAGACATATCCTCGATCTCCTCAAAATCTAACAGTTCCTTTAAACTAGAACTTCCAATAAATAGGGATGATTCAAAATTAGCAAACCAATCATCCACCATTTCTGAATATTGATCAGCCTGAACCATAATTTGGCTTTTAAAAATAAGATTGTCTTTCTCGTCCTCAATTTCTGGATTAAAATCTTCTTGGGTTTCAGGAAATTCCATACCTAAATCTTTAGCAGCTTGACGTAAAAGCTCCATGCTTAGTTGAAACATTTCATCCAAATTATCCATTGCTGAACTAGCTTCCGAATCGGTTTCTTTTAGTTCTGGAACACCTTCATCCATCATCTTATAATTAAGACAATTGTTATTAAAGCTGCATTTATCGCACCAGCCATCACAATAATTATATATTCCGGGAATTAAATTAGGATTCTGTATTAATGCAAAGAGTAAATCTTTATTCATATATGCTAAGTTACTTTCTTTAAACAAAATTATTGTAAAGTCAGCTTTATCATGTATCAAACTAACTGCTAAGTTTTGAAACCACAAGTAATTACAGTCGTAACTACTACTATCGGCTCATGTGTATCGTATATTCTCATTCTGAAAATTCCTACGAATTACAGGTATTTGTACTAAAAAAATGATGTTTAGTTTCAATTTTTCGCTATGTTTTTAGAAAATACTAATCTTTTTTCAAATTCTATAAAGGAAAAATATCTTCTTATTAGCATCGTTATTGCTATTACTATAGGATTTTTACTCGGTGGCTTCTACCCTAATTTTTCTATTCATTTGTCAATATTTGGGGAAGTATTCCTTAATATTTTAATGATGCTGGTTGTTCCCATGGTAATTCTCTCTATGGTTGTTGGAATAGCTCGTATTAAAAACTTACGTTCTTTAGGAAAAATCGGTAGTAAAACAATTCTATACTATTTTTCAACCACGGCAATTTCAGTTTGCATTGGAATGATTTTGGTTAACATTATTCAACCTGGAGTTGGTGCTGATGTTTTATTACCTGAAAATAATTTAAATATTATCAACAAAGACTCTAATGTTACTGATACGATTAAGGAGTTGATAGTAGGTAATACAGCAAAGGAGCAACAAGGACTTATTGCATACAATCTTTTTTTGGCCATGGTTAAAATGGATATTCTACCACTAATTGTATTTTCTCTTTTTTTTGGAGGCGCCTTATCATCCTTAGGTTTAAAATCAAAAAAAACAATTCGAATTATTTCTGTTCTAAATGATGGAATTATGCAATTAGTTAATTGGGTCATGTATTTGGCTCCAATTGGTATTCTTGGGCTTATTGCGGCAAGAATAGGCAAAGCAGGAGGATTTGAAGGTTTCATTCCAGAATTACAATCTCTTGGGAAATTTAGCCTAACCGTAATTGTAGGTCTTTTATTTCATGGAATAATTATTTTAAGCTTGGCTTTAAAACTTTTTGGAAAGCAAAATCCTTTCTCCTACTGCAAAGGTGTTGGCGCCGCTCTCTTAAATGCTTTTTCTACCGCATCAAGTACTGCAACTTTACCTCTCACACTGCAAGGCGTTCAACAAGAAAATAAAGTATCTAAAAAAATAAGTAATTTTGTTCTCCCCCTAGGAGCCACAATTAATATGGATGGAACTGCATTGTATGAAGC
>JADGFH010000898.1 GCA_016743925.1 Labilibaculum sp. | reverse complement strand
GTATAGTCGTTTTTCAATTAATCAGAGTTGATAAAATTTAATCAATAGATTTCTAGCTTAATTAATTTCAGAATAAACCTCTTCGTAGAGTCTTAAATATTCTTTAGCCATATTTTTCCATGAGAATATTTTGGCACGCTCAACTCCTTTTACACAAAGTTGTTTACGATATTCATCATCACCTAATATCTTGTCAATTGCCATTGTAATTTCTTCACTTTTATGAGGATCAACAATTAAAGCAGCATCTCCTGCAATTTCAGGCATAGATGATGTATTTGAAGTAATTACAGGTGCTCCACAAGCCATACCCTCTAATATTGGAATACCAAAACTCTCACGAAGTGATGGATACAAGAAAACTTTGCATTGACTAATTATAGCAGGTAAATCTGTATTAACTACATAACCTGTAAGATGAATATCTTCACGAATTTCAGGACAACCTATATCAGATAGAATTTTGCGAAGAGCATTCTCTTCATAATCCAACATTACTAATTTGTATTTAACCTCACTTTTTTTATTAAAATCAGCGAAAGCTTTTAATGTATTTGGTGTGTTTTTTTTGGGATCCGTGTTACCAAGGAAAAACATAAAATTATCGGGTAAGCCATACTGTTTCTTAGCTTTATCGAGAATTTCATTGTCTGTAATTTCTTTAAAATGCTCGCCAACTCCATTATGAATAGCAACCAAATTATCGTGCAATCCCATAAAGTTCTTAATTCGATCTTTCTCAAAGTTAGAAACCGTTGAAACACGCTTGCTTTTTCGTGCAACCGGTGGCACAACCCATCTTCGGTACATATTTCCTAACTTCTGATACCAAGTACCTCCTTTTTTGAAAACACTAATACTTTCTAAATAAATAATATCATGTAGAATGGTAACCAACGGCACTTTAGATTTAATTGGACCAGTGTTACTTGTGCAATGCAATATATCACAACCTGCTGCTGCTGCTGCTTTAGGAAGCGCAAACTGTTCCCATGTAGGATAAGGACCTCCACCCAATTCAATCACTTTAAAGTTATCGGCCTTAGGTATGCAGGTATTATCTTCATCTGGTTTTACGAAAATTACATATTCATTTTCTTTATCGATTACCTGAAGATTTTTAATCAACTCCAAAGCAACCATATCCATACCGTGCTTTTTCTTTCTGTAAAGTCTCTGACCTTCAATTCCTATTTTCATAAGTCCAGTTTTTTAGTTTTCAACACCATGTTCTGTATGGATAAATTTCTTATTAGCTCCCTTTAACTTGAAAAGAGAAATAAACATTAAAAAGAATGCTTTTGGCAATGTTAATACTGCAACCAATGTTTTGGTATTATAAAACTTTCTAGGGATGCTCAACAAAAAGGCTAAAACAACCAATGTAAATACTGGTAACCAGTCTACAATCGATAATTTCACAAATTCGAAACTTGGGAAAACAAACCACAATACAGAATATAATACTGTTAAAATACCAACTGAGCCGAGCAAGAGTATCCGTGGTGGTGAAACCATTTGGTAAACTTTATCGAAAAAATCGACGTTCCCTTTAAAAAACAAATGATACAAGCCAGGAAAAAAGTATCGTGCAAAATATACGAATTGGGCTGACAACCATCTTTTTCTCTGATTTGCAAACACTTCAGATTTTTGAACCTTTTCATCCAACACCAAAGCATCGTGCAAGTATTCAATTTTCTCTCCGTTCTTTAATAATCGAAGTTCAAGTTCCTTGTCAAATCCACCGACAGCTTTTACTTGACTCATTGTTCTCTTAAAATAGCCATAATCAAATGCCATTCCTGAACCAATTAAAGCTGATGAAAAGCCTAATACTCTATGTCCTTTTCGGAAAATATGATTATTTACTTCTTCACTAATTGCATCTAATATTGCGAATGAATTATTTAAATTCTTTGCAGCTCTGTGTCCCTGAACAACAGTGAATCCATTATCAAATGCCATATTTATTTTTGAGATAAAATCGGTAGCCATTAGGTTATCCGCATCGAGTACTAATGCAACATCATAATTGTCCCCTATGGTTTCCATTGCTTTATTTAATGCTTTCGATTTTGTACTTACATCAAAAGATACCTCGACAATTCTTATGGTTAATTCTCCCAATTTCTTCAGCGTATCTGCACCAAAAGAATCTGCAATTACAATTATCTCATACGAATCTTGAGGATAATCTTGCTTCAATGCATCTTTTGCAACATCCACAATCACTGCATCTTCCTTATAACCTGGAATAAGCACTGCAAACTTCCTTTGCTTCGTATTTTCAGCTTGCTTTTGTTTATGAGGAAATATTCCTGCCAATGCGAAAATAAATACATACACTGCAGCCACTCCCAAGTAAATAAAAATTACAAGTTCAATTAAATATAAAATGAGGTATAATATGTCCATAAT
>JADGFH010000134.1 GCA_016743925.1 Labilibaculum sp. | reverse complement strand
AAAAAGCCTTAACTTGAATAAGTGAATGGTTTTGTAATTATTTACAGATGTGACAGTTTGCTCATTTCAATAAAGTATGTAGATGAATTTAATTATTGAATATGTAAATAATTTACAGGATGTCAATTTTCATGCCCAAATAGTTCTACTAACCTAAAATCTTAACTTATGAAAGTATTTGTTTAAGCCTATTTTCTTCAAAAGGATTCTGACCTTTTAAAATAAGCAGAATAAATTGCCCCCTTAGCCTGCCGGCTATTCCTCTTGAGAAATGAAATTTGTTTTAATTAAGTGCCTGCATTTTTGATAATGCACTAGTTTTCAAGTTTTGGATTCTCAGTTTCCCCTATTAAAGAGAACCGATCCCTGTTTTCAGGGTGATTTTGCTATTCACCATTATAAGATTTCCTGACAACCAAGTTGTAATGGAAGATAGTTGATGCTAGATTCTATTGTAGTAACGTCTGGAATCGTTATTTAAGAATTGATTCATTGAGTAGATCTGTGTTTATAAAAAGCACGATACTATTTTATTTGGATTGATTGTGAACACAATTATATTTCTAACTTAAAATTTTTTTTATGAAAAAAATGATTTTAGTAGTTTGTGTTTTCATATTAACTTTTCAAATGGTTAATGCACAAACAAAACAAGTTTCAGGTACTGTAACAAGTGCTGATGATGGAATGGGAATGCCTGGCGTTTCGGTTGTGATTAATGGAACCACGACAGGTACAAGTACCGATATTGAAGGTAAGTATGTCTTGAATGCTAAATCGTCTGATGTTCTATTGTTTAGTTTCGTAGGAATGGTTTCTCAGGAAATTTCTGTCGGAAATCAAACTGTTATTAATGTGACTTTGGATGTTGAAACGATTGGTATGGACGAAGTTATTGTGACAGCATTTGGAATTGAACGAGTAGCAGAATCAGTTGGATACTCGGTATCTTTGGTAGACGAAGAAGAACTGTTGGACAATGCAGAGCCAGATATTCTTCGCTCTATGACAGGGAAAATCCCTGGGGTGACTATTGGAGCAGCTACAGGAGCACCAGGAGCTGCAAGTAAAATCAGTATTAGGGGAGCTACCTCATTTACAGGAGATAACCAGCCTTTGTTTGTGATAGATGGGGTTCCTTACTCTAATGACAATATTGAAACTACTGATAGTGATGCAAGTATCGTTGGAGGTCAATTTTCTTCAGGAATTTCATCTGTAGATCCTAACGATATCAAAAGTATTCAGGTGCTAAAAGGTGGTGCTGCATCGGCTCTTTATGGATCACGTGCTGCAAATGGAGTAGTGTTAATTACTACAAAATCAGGTGCTTCACAAATTGGAAGTGTAAAGAAAGGTTTTGGTGTTAATATCTCTTCTTCTTATGGATTTGAAGAAATTAAAAGTAATCTTCCTGATTACCAGAACAAGTATGGACCTGGAACTAATTTTGAATACGCTAATTTCAATGGTTCGTGGGGAGCTGCCTTTGACACGAGAGATTCTATTCCAACGCAAGGGAATTTATTAACAAATTTTCCTGACCAGTTTGGACCTAATAGTGCCTATGTCGCTCGTCCTAATAATGTAAAAGACTTATTTGATACGGGTATTATACATGAGAATTCTATCAATATTACTCACGGAGGAGAAACCTCAACATTTAACCTTACAATGTCGGAAGTAGGACAAAAAGGTTATATCCCACACAGTGGGTTTGATAGAAAATCATTTGCTCTGGGAGGATCAGCTAAGCTATCAGAAAAAATGAATGTTGGAGGAAATATGAGTTTCTCTCATGTTGATCAAGATGGTCCATTGTTTGGTAATAACCAAATAAGTGGAGGAGCTTCTTCATTTGCACGTGCACTTTGGCCAGCACGTAACTGGAATTGGGCAGAATGGCCTTACGAAAATGCTGATGGCGAGTCTGTTATTCCTAATGGTGGTTATGATCATCCACTTTGGTCGTGGAAACACAACACGAATAATCAGACTATCGACCGTACAGTGCTAGGTATGAATGCTTCATATGAAATTTTGCCATGGTTAACTGCAAGTTTAAATGCTGGTTATAACAGGAGCGTTCAGGAACAAAAACAAGTTATAGATATTGGATCACGTGGTGCAGAAGGTCTCGGAGAAATTAAAAAAAATTCTTATACTACCGAAAGACTGGAGTCTACATTTACTTTATCTATGGATAAAGACATAAGCGAAGACTTTAGTTTTCAGGCAACAGCAGGATTCAATTTAAGCCAGAATGATGTTGGCGTATTTAGAATAACAGGAACGGAAATTATCAACCCTGGACTTTATAATTTGAGAAACACCAAAAGTCAGTCGGTAATTGATGACTATACAACACGTGATAGGATTATGGGCTTGTTCGCACAAGCTACTCTTGGATATCAGGATTTTCTATATTTAACTGTGAATGGTCGAAATGACTGGAATTCTGCACTCTATCTCCCTGCAGGAGGAGTGGGAAAAGAAACAACTAATTTCTTCTACCCTGGAGCTACACTTGCATATGTATTTACAAACCAATTTGATTTGAGTGATACACCTCTCGATTTTGGAAAAGTGCGTTTGGGTTGGTCAAAAGTAGGAGGAGTAGGTGCATTAGGCGCATACGACAACAATGCTGTATTTATAACAGATCCTTCTGCATTTGGAGTAAATCTTATAAGAAACTCTATTAGTTTGAGTAATCCTGTGTTGTCTCCTGAATTTACAACAGAATTTGAAATCGGAGGAGAATTTAGATTATTTGCAGGACGCATTACTCTAGATGCGACCTATTACGACCGAACAACAACAGATATATTGGTGCCTTTAACTGTTCCAAGATCTACAGGATTTCAGTTATATTATACTAATATCGGAGAAATGACAAATAGTGGTGTTGAAATAGGTCTTGGATTAACTCCTATAAGAATGAATAATGGTTTTTCTTGGGAAGTCTTTTCTTCATTTACTAAAAATACAAATGAAGTAACAAAGATAATCGAAGGTATTGACCAATATGCAATTAATGTTAATGAGATAGCTTTTGTGAAAAAAGGACAACCATTGGGGGTTTTTGTAGGAAGCTCAAATTACAGAGACGACAATGGCAACTTCCTAATAGACAGATCAACAGGACAATTAATTAGAAATAATGAGCAAGAAGTGGTAGGAGATCCTAATATTGATTTCAGACTGGGAATAACAAACACATTTAAATACAAAGGTTTGTCGTTACGTGTGTTTTTCGATTGGAGAGAGGGAGGAGACGTATTCTCTAACTCTATAGCTTCTTTATTGGGACGTGGAGTAACAAGAGATACCGAAGACAGAGAAGCAACTTATATTATTCCTGGAGTATATGGGGATCCTAATACTGGGGGACCAATGTTGGATGGCAGTGGTAATACAATGCCAAACACTACAGGCATAAATATGAACAATCTGTACTTTGGTGAGTCTTTTGCGATTAATTCTTCTGATGAAATGAAGATTTATGATGGAACAACTTATAGGTTACGTGAGCTTAGTCTTAACTATAGTGTTCCTAATGAGTGGTTAAAAAACACATTCTTGACAAGAGCATCTGTAGGATTTACTGGTAATAATCTTTGGTTTTTTGCTCCTAATATTCCTAAATACACCAATTTTGATCCTGAAGTATCAAGTTTTGGATCTTCTAATGTACAGGGAATCGAGCAATCTGCTGCACCAAATCCAAGAAGATTTATGTTTAACGTGAAGTTCTCTTTCTAAAAACTGGAAAATATGAAAATAAATAAAAATATAATTATCAAATGTATTTGTGGGGTGTTATTAGGAGTGATAGGTTGTGATAACTATCTAGATGTTAACACAGATCCTAATAATCCTACAGTTGCACCTTTGAATCAGCTGACGTCTAAAATTCAGAAAGATGCTGCAGATACATATAACTCAGGTGATTTTTGGATGGCCAATTTCCTTGGAGTTTTTACACACCAAATGGTGGTTAGAGAAGAATCAGACCAATATGGACTATCTACCGGAAGTGATTTTATTGCAAATTCTTGGTCTAATTTATACTTAACCAATACCAATTTAAACAGTTTATTAGGTACTGCTACAGAGCAAGGAAACATGATCTATGCTGGAATTGGAAAAATAATTCAAGTAGATGCTTTTAGTAAGGCTGTAGACATATGGGGAGATATTCCTTATTCAGAAGCCAATAAATTAGGCGAATCTATAATAGCTCCTACTTTTGATGATCAGGTTGTAATTTACACATCCTTGTTTGCGCTGTTGGATGAAGCTATTGCAAATTTGAACGATGCAACGGCCGAGAATAGTCAAACTCCTGGAGATGATGATTTGATCTATGGAGGAGATGTTGATTTATGGATAAAAGCAGCAAATACACTAAAATTAAAAATGTACAACAATGTTCGCCTTTATCCTGCATTGTTTGATGAGACAGCTGTGAATTCGCTTATTTCAGGAGGAAATCTGATAAGTAGCTTAGACGAAGATTTTGAGTTTAAATACTCATCTGCTTTAGCTCCAGTAGACGAAAGACATCCTTTGTTCGCTGCAGAATATGGTGGTGGGCAGATAACTCAGTATATAAGTCCTTGGTTCTATGAAATCATGATGGGAGTGAATCCAACTACTTATTTTACCAATAATGAAGACCCTAGAATTCCTTATTACTGGTTTAATCAATTAACAGGAGGAGAATTAGCTCAGAATCCTATTGATTATCACGATCCTAATACCGATTTTGTTTCAATACGATTTGGGTCTATTGGTGGTGGTCGTGATAGTGGACAAAGAGGGTCAGGAACAATGGTAGGTATGTATATTTGTGGTGGACGTTATGATGACGGAATGGGAAGCCCAGATGGAGACTTAGGTTCTAGTGATGGCACAGGAGTAGCTCCTTTCCAATATGTTAATTATTACGAACGCTTATTTATAGAAACAGAACTGATACAAGTGGGCGTTGTTACAGGTGATGCAAGTGCTAAATTAAAAGAAGCTATTGAAGCAGCTTTTGCTAAAGTAGATGATATAGCTAAAAACAATGAATCAACTCAGTCTATTCCTGTATTGTCTGGTACCACAGAGGTAACAGATTATATTGATGATGTTATTGCTCTATTTGATGCTGCAACAGACGATCAAAAAATGGAAATCATAATGACTCAGAAGTGGATTGCCAGTTTTGGGAAATTTGCAGATCAGTACAATGATATCAGAAGAACAGGATACCCTGTTTTGTCTAATCCTAATGGTACAAATGAATACCAAATTGATGCAGGACAAAACTCTGTAGATTCACAAGGTGATCCATTACTTGATTCTGAAACAACTTTGGGACGAGATTATCCTCTTTCTATTTATTGGCCTGCAAATGAGATTAATACAAATTCTAATTCTCCTGCTCAGAAACAACAGGCGGTTTATTCAATTTTTTGGGATAATTAATTTAATTTAAATATTATGAAGAATATAAATATATTATCATTTTTTTTAATTGGGCTATTCTTTTCTTGTTCTACAGCAGACCTTGATCAGGTTGATAGAGTCCAGAAATCAGCTGTGCCTGATTTTGTATTAGATTTAACTAAGGATGGTTTTATTGATAAAGCTAATTCTGCAGGAGAATTCGGATTTTCAATGGATCTTGGTCAAGGCGATCCTGTTTCAGCAGATGTTAATGTTGCTTATATCAACGTAGTTACTAAAACTGTTTCTTTTGCCACCATTGAGGCTGGTGTTACAGAATATCCGTTTAATGGGAGTCTTACAGTTGCTGGGATTATTGGATTGTTTTCTGAGTTGGGAACTACAGATGACCTAAATACTGGTGATGAGTTTATTTTTTACGCAAACTTTACACTTGATGATGGAACAGTAGTTATTGGTTATGATGACAATGGTCCTAATTATAGTGATGATGTGCAAACTTCTCCATTGTATACTCCTTTTATAGGTATTAGCGTAGCTTGTGCTTCGAATATTGAAGGAGTTTATAGTTGTGTGGCAAACGGTACTTCTACTGATCCAGGACCATCTGCTAGTGAAAACCCTGCGGTTGATTTTGTGTCAACTGTTACATTAACGCCAACTGACGCTAATGGAGTGTATACGATTTCAGATTTTTCTGGTGGTTTATTTACGCATTGGTACGATATTTATGGTTTGGAGGGTGAATACTCAGGCATAGTAAAAGATGTTTGTGGAGATTTATCTTATACTAGTACAGTAGGACCATTTGGCTCGCCTATTTCCGGAACAGGTTCTATAGATGAGGGTACAGGTGTAATTACAATTGATGGTTTAGCTGATTTATGGGGTGATGTTTGGACTCTTGTATTAACTCCACAGTAGATAGAAATATTATTAGATTAATAATTGAGTATTTTCAGCACCAGTCAAACTTAAGTTTGACTGGTGCTGTTTCTTATTTAGGTTTTGATGGAATTCCATTTAAATTTAGTTTGATTTATGATCAAGTGGTAATTTTGCAAACATCTTCTGGATTAGGATGTGGAGGTCCCTCTTGGGAATTTGGACCAGATCCTGTTAATATAGCCCCTTTCGATCTTACTGACGATAGTGTTATTGTCTTGGATTTCCTAGATAATAATAGAAGTGCTTGTGGTGGAGGACCAGGTGCATATCAAATGACTCTTACTAAACTTTAGTAGTTGTTAAGAATTAAGTAAGATTTAATTCTAATGGTAATTTAAGTAAAGGGGAATATGAGCAAACATATTCCCCTTTTACTTTTTATGATTTTTTGTTGTTATACATTAAAACCCATTCAATTCCATCGTAACGGTTGGAATTAATAGTAATAAGCCCAATAGTAACAGGATTGCCATAAAGCCACCAATCCATTTTACCCATTTGTCGTAAGGGATTTTAGCTACACCCAACACACCGATAAGAACACCAGATGTTGGTGTGATCATATTGGTGAAACCATCACCAAATTGGAATGCCATAACTGTAGCTTGTCGCGATACACCAATTAAATCGGAGAATTGTGACATCATTGGCATTGTTAAAGCAGCTTTTGCCGATCCCGATGGGATAATGACATTAATGATATTTTGAATTAAATACATCATACTAACCGAAGCCATTTTACCAAAATCATTCATCGATTGTGAGATATAATAAAGAATAGAATCAATTATTTGACCTTCTTCCAATACGATTAGAATTCCACCAGCTAAACCCACAATCATAGCAGCAGAAAGAATATCACGACAACCTTCAAGGAATAATTGAGTGATTTCATTGGCTGTGTTATTGAAAGCAATACCTGAGAAAATTCCCATTGCAAAGAAAAGAGTTGCAATTTCCATAATGTACCAACCGTATCCCATTACACCTACAATTAAGAAGATGATTGTAAACAGGAGAAGATTAAGGATATAGAAATGAACCGACTTTAGTAGGCTGAATAATCCAGAAATGGCGAACAAACCAGCAATTATTGGAAGCACCATAAAGGTAGTTTCTGAATTTCCAACTTTTAATGTGCTAACAGGGTAGTGGTAAGCAAAACCAATCATTGCAATCAATATGATAACATAGGTTACCCATGCTGATTTTGGCGTGTAATATTCGATGGTTTCCATGTCGGTATCGGTATGCTTTCTCCAGTATTCATCATCGGTGTAAACCAAAGATTTTGTTGGATCTTTTCTGATTTTAGCAGCATAACGAAGAATAAAAGTAAAACCAATTACGTTAATTACCACCCAGCAAAACAAACGGTATTCAATACCAGAGAACAAAGGAAGGTTCGATAGTCCTTGCGCAATACCAATGGTAAATGGATTAAGAAGTGCACCTGCAAACCCTAAACCTGCGGCAACAAAACAAATGGCAACTCCTACAATCGAATCATATCCCATTTTAATGGCCATGGGTACAAAAATGATAACAAAGGCTATTGTTTCCTCACTCATACCAAAGGTTGCTCCAAACACAGAGAATATGAGCATGATGAGGGTAAGGATAATATTATTGACACCTATTTTGCGTATCGTTTTATTTCTTTCGAGTTTTTTGGTGAAATTCAGGAAAGAGTAGATTCCAATATCAATCGATTTACTGGCATTCATGATCCAGAAAGCACCACCAATAACCAAAATAAACATGATAATATCGGCTTTGTCAACAAATCCTTTAAAGAAAGAAGAGAAAACCTCCCAGCTTTGTCCTTGACTTTCGGTTTGCTGATAAGAACCCTCTACAATAACTTCTCTATCGGTTCCATTTACATTTTGGATGGTTCTTTCAAATTCTCCTCCTGGAATAACCCATGTAAGGATAGCAGATAACACTACTATGGCAAATACAATTACGTAAGTATGAGGAATCTTTTTAAACATATTTTGAATTTTGAGTTGTTAAAATCTAAACTGAAAGAATTGAACTCTATTTTCGAGAACTCATATCCTTAATTTTTGCGGTGTAAAAATAATAACATTCCACAGAATAATGCCAATATTGATTATAGAATGAGCTTACATTTACATGTTATCGAAAAGGTTTGCAAACTTATGTTTTTTAATCGGATTAGGGTGTAATATTCTATCATTTTCTCTATTTTCGCAAAGTAGTTATATTAACATTATCAATTGATTACCTGAGTGAATGGATTGATAAGTACTAGTTATTAAAAGAATGTAGTATGAAGTTGCTAATAAGTAATATAAAGACCTTGGTTCAAGTAGATGAAAATCCACGCAAGTGGGTGGCAGGAACCGACATGGCAAATTTAAATTGTATTGACAATGCTTACTTGTTGATAGAGGACGAAAAGATATCGGATTTTGGTAAAATGGAAGACATCCCAAATTACGATGAAATGGAAGGTTTCGATTTGGTAGAAGAAATTGATGCAACCGGTCGTATGGTTTTCCCATCATTTTGCGATTCGCATACGCATTTGGTATATGCTGGTTCTCGTGAAATAGAGTATACCGATAAGATTAAAGGTTTATCATACGAAGAAATTGCCAAGCGTGGTGGTGGAATTTTGAATTCTGCAAAGCGTATGCACGAGGCTACAGAAGAAGAATTGTACGAATCGGCAATGGGGCGTATTCATGAGATCATAAGCATGGGAACCGGAGCGGTTGAAATTAAGTCGGGATACGGTTTGACTGTAGAGGACGAATTGAAAATGCTTCGCGTAATCAAGCGAATTAAGGAAACAACACCATTAACGATAAAGGCTAGCTTTTTAGGAGCACATGCTGTGCCGGCAAATTATAAAGGTCGCCAAGGAGAGTATGTTGACATGGTAATCAACGAAATGATTCCGATGGTGGCAGTTGAAGATTTGGCAGATTATATTGATGTTTTCTGCGACAAAGGCTTCTTTACGGTTGAAGAAACAGATCGCATTTTAAATGCAGGAATGAAGCACGGAATGCGTCCTAAAATCCATGCAAATGAGCTGGATTACTCAGGCGGAATTCAGGTAGGAGTGAAGTACAATGCACTTTCTGTTGATCATCTTGAGTTTGTAGGCGATGCTGAAATCGAAGCCTTAAAAGGATCGGAAACCATGCCAACGGTATTGCCAGGGGCAGCTTTTTTCCTAAACATGGTTTGTTCACCAGTTCGTAAAATGATGGATGCAGGTTTACCAGTTGCATTGGCATCTGATTTTAATCCAGGATCATCACCATCAGGAAATATGAAATTTGTTATGTCTTTGGCATGCATCAATTATAAAATGTTGCCACAAGAGGCGATTAATGCAACCACTTTAAACTCGGCTTATGCAATGGGTGTATCAGATGAGTTGGGAAGTATTGCTAAAGGAAAAATTGCCAATGTATTTATTACAAAAGCGATTCCATCTGTCGAATTTATGCCATATGCTTACGGTAGCAATTTGATCGATACAGTGATTTTAAGAGGACAAGTACTATAAAAAGGATTGAACCACAGATTTCACAGATTGACACAAATTAAATGAGTTTTAAAATCATATTTGATCATAAATAATCTGTTAAATCAGCGTCAAGTTTTTTTGTAAAATCAATTATAGAATATTTAAATACAACATACAATGAAACAACTAATCGAATGTGTTCCTAATTTTTCTGAAGGGAACGATATGAATATCATTAAGCAGATTACGAACGAAATTGAATCTGTAGAAGGGGTAAGCCTAGTTGATGTTGACCCAGGTAAAGCAACTAACCGTACGGTTGTAACAATGGTTGGTACTCCTGATGAGGTTTTGGAAGCAGCAGTAAAAGCTGTTAAAAAAGCGGCTGAGTTAATCGATATGAGTAAGCATTCTGGTGCTCATCCACGTTTCGGCGCAACTGACGTTTGCCCATTGGTACCTGTTGCCAACATCACAATGGAAGAGACTGTTGAGTATGCACATAAATTAGCAAAGCGTATTGGCGAAGAAGTTGGTGTACCTGTTTACTGTTACGAGAACGCAGCACGTATCGAAGAGCGTAAAAACTTAGCTGTATGTCGTGCAGGTGAGTACGAAGCGGTTAAAGATCGTATTGGAACGGAACGTTGGAAGCCAGATTTCGGGCCAGCTGAATTTACCGATGCTGTAGCTAAATCGGGTGTTACTGCCGTAAGTGCACGTAATTTCCTAATTGCATATAACTTCAACTTGAATACAACATCTACTCGTCGTGCCAATGCTATTGCATTCGATGTTCGCGAAAGAGGCCGTACCAAGCGTGAAGGAAATCCTATTACAGGAAAAATTTTGAAAGATGAGAATGGCAAACCAGTAATGGAGCCAGGAACATTGAAAGCGACTAAGGCTATTGGATGGTTTATTGAAGAGTTTGGCGTAGCTCAAATCTCAATGAATATGACTGATATCTCTATCACTTCTATTCACAAAGCATTCGACGAAGTTTGTGCTAAGGCTCAAGCTCGTGGTATCCGCGTTACAGGTTCTGA
>JADGFH010000897.1 GCA_016743925.1 Labilibaculum sp. | reverse complement strand
ATCTTCTTCTACACCAATAATAATGTAGCCACTACCTTCATTTTCAAAATCGTTGGCAAATGCACATACCGAGCGCATAATTGGCATAGGATTCCATCCTTCCTTGAACTCCATTCTTTCTCCTTCTACCAATTGTCCAGAGAGTAAATCTTCTATGCTAACGAGTATGCTCATTCTATTTGTTTATTAGTCAATTTAGTTTTATTCACCACCACAGGAAAATACCCTAAGGTGAAAATAATAATTTTTAAGCGTTTAGTACTCTAATCATTGGATTTTCACCCACTTGTCAATTTTATTATTTTATTGATCAGGTTCGAAATGTCCAGTTTTTCAATTAATAAACTGGACGTTTTTAATTTTACTCCAGCTGTGCTGTTGTTGATTTTCTATAATGTCAAGTTTTTTGCACAAAACCTTAACATTATTTATAGAATTTGTCTTTATCCCAATTCGCAGGATTGTTTATGATATATTTTCGAATGCGTTCGTACGATTCCTGATCGCGAATAATGTGATCGTGAAACCGTGATTGCCATGCAAAATTAAACCCTAACCGATTGGCATGTTTGGTTATTGCCGATTTATATGAACCAACAATTGATGACAGGGTATTTTTTCCCTGATTTTGAAAACGTTGTTGCCCAATGGTTTTGTTGGGTAGCGATGGTGGTTTTGATTGTTTTGATTGTTGTGATTGTAGAGACAAGGCATGCCTTGTCTCTACGTTTCCATTCCCATCGCCGTTTCCATCCATAATTTTGTTTCCAGCCCCCGTTCCATGCGCATTCCCGATATCACCCTTATCACCATCATTATTCACATTTTGTTTTTCCGTTTTATCATTATTTTTATTAATAACGATAATTCCATGAATATGGTTTGGCATTACCTGGTAAACATCCAATTCTATATTTTTTGTGTGGTTTTTAATTTCATACCACAATACATTGGCAATTGCACCCAATGGCGAATATTGCATATTCCCATCAATAATATCCCCAAAATAACATTCCTTGTTTTGTGTGCAGATGGTCACAAAATAGGCTGCTGCCCACCCGTAATCCCAATTTTGCAATCGGGTTGAGGTTATGCGATATTGATTTTGAAATTTATCTGACATTGTTTGGGGACTTATTTGTTTTTTAGCTCATCATAATAAGAAAACATCCTTAGGTGAAAATAATAATTTTTAAGCGTTTGCTGTACTAATGAGTATGTTCTCATGTACTTACTCATTTTTATTTTTTGCTTACGAACTCTTAAATGTCCAGTTTATTCATTAAAAAACTGGACATTTTATTTTACTTTCCTCCATCAATTTAAGAATAGCATTCTTGTGATTCCATTCACTTTTTCCCTGTGGATGTTGGGATACAATAAAATTGGTGCCATTAATATTGTACAGGTATGTTTTATACTTTCCCCATTTTACACTTGATAGGAGAGTTGGTTCATTCCAATTGTTCAAATATTTTAGGAATGGCCATTCCCAACCCGATGTTAAGAGAACTACATATTCGGGAGATAAGGTTTCAATTTCAGTTTTCAATAATTCATAGCAATATTTGCGTTGCTTGTTTTGCAGATTGGCATTAGGGTTTCCACCTTCCCAAGGAGCAATTTTATACAAATTACTCCAGGCAACATGAGAATACCACTCTTTTGAATAATTCGATTTTGCAACTTTCTTGATTACTCGCCAGAATGCAGATCTTTTGGTTTTGTACCCATTAGGATCCTTGTTATCAAAAAGATCTTCGACCCATTTCATTTGATCATGACGAGCAAAAATTCGATCCGGATTATTCATGTCGAAAAGTTGTTTGCAATCCGTTTTATCGGAAATCCAACCATTAACCGCTTTTCCTACAAATAAAATTCCTTTTTTCTTTTCCACAGGGAAATTAGCTCCCCACTGAATACAAAAGGTGCAAACATTAGAAAATGAATTATTTGTTAATAATTGCTCGTATATTGGAAGTATGTTGTTTTTAATTTTTTCTAGTAATGTTGGCATTTAAGCTTGTTTTATAAATTATTTGTTGTTTATGTCATGATAAGTTCTCTGACTTTTATCCATTACGAGAATATCCTTTCCATCAAGCACAAAGAAGTACATACCAGCAGTAGCAAAAAACCATAGTAAATAATCTTCAAAACTTGATTCTCGAATGAATATTAATCGATAAAGCCAAAACCAAGCGTAAATATTAAATGCGATTATATAAATACGTCTGATGAATTTAACTAACCATATATATACTTTTTTATCTGCTTTCATAAACTTTATAAGTATTAAGCTGTGATTATTTTGGAAGTTTTAAGAACTCAATATAAATAAGTGTTAGTTATGAAATCCATCATAAATCCACAAACCCAACCTGAACAGAGTAATTGTAAGGAAGTATGATATAATAGATATC
>JADGFH010000133.1 GCA_016743925.1 Labilibaculum sp. | reverse complement strand
CAATATATAACTAAGGTTGGAGCTCCCGTTGGTATGATTTATGGATTGGAATTTGATGGTATTTACCAGATGGGTGATTTCAATTGGGATAATAAATCTCAAACTTATATGCTTACTGAAGATCTTGCTGATAATGGAGCTTTGCCTGTTGGGCCAGGAAGTGTAAAATTTGTTGATCAGGATGGCAATGGAACGATTAATGAGGAAGATCGTGTTGTGATTGGTGATCCGCATCCGGATCATTTTGGAGGTATTACAAATGATTTTAATTACAAAAATTTTGACCTTCAAATCTTCTTTCAATGGTCTTATGGGGCTGATATTCTTAATGCCAATAAAGCTGTATTTGAAGTTCCTGGAGGATCTCCAATGAATGGTTTCAAAGCATTATCTAATGCTTGGACTCCACAAAATACAGATACCAATGTGGGAACGATTGCATATAACTCGGTATATGGAGCTCCTCCTAAAGGAAATGGAGTGGATAATAGATATGTTGAGGATGGTTCTTATTTAAAGTTGAAAACGATTTCTTTGGGTTATAATTTACCTAAAAAGTTATTAACGAAAATGAATCTTAAAAAATGCCGTTTGTCGCTGTCAGCACAAAATCTTTATACTTGGACGAATTATTCGGGGTATGATCCAGATGTATCAGTAGGACGTTATGGTGCCTTAACACCAAGTCTTGATTATTCAGCTTATCCTCAAAGTGTAACAATTTCAGGTGGTCTTGAAGTAACTTTTTAATACATAAAAGATGAATAAAAATATATTTAATTTAGTACTTGTATTATTTTTCATAGGAGGAATTACAAGTAGTTGCGATCATTTAGAAGTAGTACCTGAGTCTAATTGGGGAGTAGATGAATTCTATTCCAATAATACAGAAGCTGAAATAGCCTTATCTGGGATTTATTCGTTATTGGCTACAGATAATGTATATGGTCAGGCCTTATCGATTATAATAGAGTCGGGTACCGACGAGGGGTATTATAATCGTAGGTACAACGAAAACTGGACGGTTGGTTTGTATCGACATACTACTGTAGATAATTACGTTAAGAATTTATGGACTAATCTTTATTCTTGTATCAATTTGTCTAATATGTTTAACGAGAAGTTGAATAAATCAGCTTTTGAAGAAGATGAATACAATCGTTTATTGGCTGAAGCTCGTTTTTTAAGAGGACTTAGTTATTTTCATTTGGTAAACTGGTATGGTGAGGTGCCTTTGCGTTTAAAATTTACCAGAGATCAATCTGACAATCACATGGCACCTTCTCCAATTAAAGATGTTTACAATCAGGTAATTGCTGATTTGGAATTTGCTGCGAAATATTTATATCATTCCAAGGATTCTAAATATGTCTCTGGAAGAGCAAACAAAATGGCTGCACATGGTTTATTGGCAAGAGTTTATTTAAAAATGTCAGGCTATCCACTTAAGGAGAATCATTATCAAGATGTAATTGACCAATGTGATGTGATTATTAACGATGGGTGGCATGGACTAAATAATTCTGCTAGTGATCAGTTGGGCTACCGCAAACATTTTTTGAGTTATATTGAAAATAACTATGACTTGCGTGAATCTCTATTTGAAATTTCATTTTCTTATTTGCGAGAATTAGGTATTGGAGTTGATGGCCGTATAGGTGCTCTTAATGGTGTTCCATTCTCATACGGTGGAGGCCAGGATGGTTATCCTGCTTCCTATTCAATGTATAATGTTTCTCCAGTGGCGATAAATTTATATGATGCGGATGATAAGAGAAAAGAATGGAATATTGCTAATTATTCTTATTCAAATAAGGGTGACATTAAGGAGGTAGTAAGTTCAATGTCAATGTGTCCAGGTAAATTTCGTCGTTGGGAACCAATGAACTGGGATGATTTAAACAATACACCAGCAAGTGGAGTAATAGAACCTTATATGGTTTTAGAGAGGGTGAGTACTTTGAGCAAAAATTTTACATCGATTAACTTTCCTGTGATACGTTATGCAGATATTTTATTGATGTATGCAGAAGCTGCTAATGAATTAAATATGGGTCCAACAGCAAAAGCTATTGAATACCTAAATTTGGTTCGAGACAGAGCTGATCTTGCTTCAATTGAAGTAGATAAGCCTGGAGCAATTGCTAATCATACAAATTTTTTCAAAGAAATTGTTGATGAAAGATTGCGTGAATTGTGTTTTGAAGGATTACGTAAGCAAGACTTGATTCGTTGGGAACTTTTAGGAAGTAAATTGGCAGATATGAATGCTACGATAATGGGAGAACCTGATTTTAGTTCTACTAATGAGTCACACAAGGCCTTCCTGCGTTCAGGTAATAACTTCGATGCAAGTAAACATTTGCTTTTGCCTTACCCTAGTCAAGAGGTAGCGATTAATAATAAATTGAATCAAAGAACTGGTTGGTAAAAATATGAAATCGCACAGTCAATATTGACTGTGCGATTTTTTTAAACTCATACTTCAGAGAAGAGATTTATTTCTATAATCTTAGTTTAAATCAATAAAATTTCTAGTGATTTGCCTCGGGTTTTAATAGGAAAGTATAAAAGCGTTAGGATTCCATAGCGCTTAAAAAGTGTATTTTTACTAATGAGCAAAAGAGACTTGTTGCTTCACAAAGAATATCTCAAGAAAATTAAATTTATTTAAATACCTCGTGGACTTTCCTCGGGGTTGTTTAGTATGTTTTTATAGCATTTGGGTACAATTTTGGCCAATACATTTCATGAGTAGGAGTTAAAATTGTAATCAGACAGACAATTTTATAATCCAAAACGAAATATCAAAAATATGAAGGCGTTTTTAATCAAATATGTGCTGTTAGTAGTCACATCATTATTATTGTTGAGTTGTAATTTTAAACAGTCCAACACAAAAAAGGAGATACAAAAACCCAATATTGTAATTATTTATCTTGACGATTTGGGATATGGAGATGTTGGGATTTATGGTGCAAAAGGATTAGAAACGCCAAACATTGATGCACTAGCCAAAGGTGGTGTACAGTTTACGAATGGATATGCAACTTCAGCTACATGCACACCTAGTAGATATGGATTATTAACGGGAGTATATCCTTGGAGAAATAAGGATGCTAAAATTCTTCCAGGAACAGCACCTTTGCTAATTGGAACGGAACAAATGACCATTCCAAAAATGATGAAAGCAGAAGGTTATCAAACCGCAGTTGTTGGGAAATGGCATTTAGGATTGGGAACTGGTGTTAATGATTGGAACAAGCAAATTACTCCTGGTCCAAATGAAGTTGGCTTTGATTATGCATACATTATGGCAGCAACACAAGATCGTGTGCCTACCGTTTACATTGATAATGGTTTTGTTGATGGGTTAGATCCTAAAGATCCGATTGAAATTAACTATGCTGAGAATTTTGAAGGACAAGCAACAGGAAAAGATAATCCTGAGTTGTTAAGAATGAAATGGCATCATGGTCATAACAGCAGTATCGTAAATGGAATTCCACGTATTGGTTATATGAAAGGTGGAGAGTCTGCTAAGTGGGTTGATGAGGATATGGCTGATCATTTTTTGGCAAAAGCACAAAAGTATGTAATTGAGCATAAGGAGAAGCCATTCTTTTTATACTATGCAATGCAACAACCTCATGTGCCTCGTACGCCAAACCAACGTTTTGTTGGTAAGTCAAGTTTAGGGCCAAGAGGTGATGTAATTGTTGAAGCTGACTGGTGTTTGGGTGAGTTTATGAAAACATTGGAAGAAGAAGGGATATTGGATAATACCTTAATCATATTTTCTAGTGATAATGGTCCTGTTTTAAATGATGGGTATTTTGATGATGCAGTAGAGAAATTAGGAGATCATAAGCCTGCAGGTGTTTTAAGAGGAGGAAAGTATAGCTTGTTTGAAGCAGGTGTAAGAGTTCCTTTTATAACTTATTGGAAAGGTGAAATTCAACCTAAAGTTTCAGATGCATTGGTTTGTCAAGTCGATCTATTTACTTCTATTGCCAAATTAGTTGGAAGTGATCTTACAGTGAATGATAGTGAAGAGATTCTTGGTGCATTTTTAGGGACTAAGGAGCAAGGACGAGAGGATTTAGTAATTGAAGCAACAACCAGAACTGCTTATCGAAAAGGAGATTGGTTAATGATTCCTCCATACAAGGGAGATAAAATTCTAGTTGAAGTGAATATCGAGATTGGTAATTCTGATGAATTTCAGCTTTACAACTTGAAAGAAGATATTGGTCAGCAGAATAATTTAGCAGCAGCTAAGCCTGAAAAATTGAAAGAAATGTTGACTGGCTTTGAAGCGATTCGTGGTACAGATTACAAAAACGTTGAAGCTGTTGAATTAAAATAATATAATTGTGATGTTAGTGTGAAATTGGTGTGGCTTATGCTGCACCTTTTTTTTGCCTTAAAACAGGATGCAAAAAAAGCTTATCGAATGGTGTCGATAAGCTTTTGTAATTTATAAATGGTTGCCGATTTGAGTTTACTTGTTGCTTGATTCTCGTTCTATCAGTTTAACTGGTAATACAATGGTTTCTTGCTGATTGCCAGTTTTGTTATCGATAATGTCGAGAAGAAGTTCAGTTGCCTTTGTTCCTACATCAAAGCCTGATTGTTCGATAGTAGTTAAGGATGGATTTAAAAATTCAGAGAAAGGCTCATTGCTAAAACCCACAATTGCTAAATCTTCAGGAATTCGAATGCCATTTTCTTTTGCATAAAGAATAATACTTAGAGCTGAAGTGTCATTCGCTGCGAATATTGCATCAGGAGGATTAGCCGATTCCATTAATTTCTTTGCACAAGACATTCCGGCTTCTCTGGTCAAAGGACTTTCAATAATTAGCTCCTCGTCAATTTCGAAATCATGCTTGCGAAGTGCTTTAAGATAACCTTGTAATCTGTTAATGTATATGTTTAGGTGTTGTGGACCGCCAAGATGTGCAATACGTTTGCACCCTTTTGAAATTAAATGCTCTGCGGCCAAAAATCCACCTTTAAAATCATCTACAACAACCTGACTTGTTTCCAGTTCATCACAAACTCGATCAAAAAATACCAATGGAATGTTTCTGTTGGTGAATGTTTTGTAATGATCGTAATTTTCTGTGTTTATGGCAATTGAGGAGATTACACCATCAACACGACTAGCAAATAAGGTTTGTGTGCAATCTGCTTCTCTAGATTCTTGATCGTTCGATTGGCATATGATTACATTGTAACCTTTCGTTCTTGCAAGCTCTTCAATGCCCGTAATCGCTGAGGAAAAAAAGTATCGACTAATTCGTGGAATGATAACACCAATTGTATTTGTGCAACTAGTGCGCAAATTGGAGGCTAAGGCATTTGGTTGGTAGCCTAACTTCTTCGCCATATCTCGAACCGCTTTTTTCGTTTTCTCACTAATCCTCGAATTGTCATTTAGAGCCCTAGAAACGGTAGATCCTGAAATGTTTAATGCTTTTGCAATATCGTGAATTGTAATGTTGCTTTCTTTCTTCATAAAACTGTAATGCGGTATTTAATCTGATGCAAAGATGCATATTATTTTTATAAATGTTAATGAAAATTCAAAATAAGGATAATCGATTGCGCAAAAATATAAAAAAGGAATAAATTTAAGCTTTTCTAATTTAGCCTATGTCTATTGATACTATTAGCTTTCAGCTATTGTTAGTCATGATAGTTTTGTAAAAATAATAATAAAATACGGACAATCGATTGCACAAGTCGTTTGCATTTTATTTCTTTGTAACACGCAAAGTGATAAAATAGAACTAGCGGGTAAATCAGAAAATAGATACAAGTAATAATATAAAATTAGAAATCATGGGCGTAAAATACGACGAGAGATATGCAACTCATCCTGCAGATGCAAAAAGTTATGACACAAGTAGATTAAGAGACGAGTACTTGGTTCAAAATTTAATGGAAGAAGGAATTATCAACCTAAGCTATTCTCAATACGACAGATTTATAGTAGGTGGTGTAGTTCCAACAAAAGAGGCTTTGGTATTGGAATCAATTGATCCTTTAAAAGCTGATTACTTTTTGGAAAGAAGAGAATTAGGAGTTGTGAATGTTGGTGGTAAAGGAAGTGTAAGTGTTGATGGTGTAGTATATGAATTAGACTACAAAGAGGCGCTTTATGTAGGAAAAGGTAATAAAGAAATCATATTTTCAAGTGAGGATGTAAATGCTCCTGCTCATTTTTATTTGAACTCTGCTCCTGCTCATGAGGTATTTCCAAATGTGAAAGTAGGTCGTAAAGATGCGATTGTTGTTGAATTGGGTGAAGCGGAAAATTCAAATCGCAGAACATTAAACAAGCTGATTGTTTCCGATACAATTAAGACAAACCAATTGCAAATGGGAATGACTGAATTGCATCCTGGAAGTGTTTGGAATACAATGCCAGCTCATACGCATAGCAGAAGAATGGAAGCATATTTTTATATCGAAGTGCCAAAAGGACAAGCAGTATGTCACTTTATGGGAGATCCTAAAGAGACTCGTCACATTTGGATGAGTAATGAGGAAGCCGTTTTCTCTCCAACATGGTCAATACATTCAGCAGCAGGTACAAGTAATTATACTTTTATTTGGGGTATGGCAGGTGAAAACTTGAATTATGGCGATATGGATATTTGTCAGCCAGATGAATTGAGATAGTGGGCTAGTTTTTTTTGTTAATGTATAATATATTTTAAGTTATGATATTGGATTTATTTAAGTTAGAAGGTAAAGTTGCTTTAGTAACAGGAGCAACTCATGGTATTGGAATGGCTATTGCAACAGCTTTGGCTGAGGCCGGAGCACAGATAGTAGTAAACGATATTTCAAAAGAAAATTTGGATAGAGGTATTGCAGATTATGCAAAAAAAGGAATTGATTGCAAAGGGTATATTTTTGATGTAACCGATGAGGCTGGTGTGATAGCTGGTGTTGATCAGATTGAGAAAGAAGTTGGCCCTATTGGGATCTTGGTAAATAACGCTGGAATTATTAAGCGTGTGCCAATGCAAGATATGGAAGTGAAAGATTACCGTCAGGTAGTTGATATCGATTTAGTAGGTCCTTTCATTATGGGAAAATACGTTGGTCGTAAAATGATCGAACGTCGCGAAGGTAAAATCATCAACATTTGCTCGATGATGAGTGAGCTAGGTCGTAACGATGTTTGTGCTTATGCATCAGCAAAGGGTGGCTTGAAGATGTTGACTAAAAATATGGCTACAGAGTGGGCTAAATTCGGAATCCAAACCAATGGTATCGGACCAGGATATTTTGCTACCTCTCAAACAGAAGCTATTCGTACAGACGGTCATCCGTTTAACGAATTTATTATCAATAGAACACCTGCAGCTCGTTGGGGAGATCCAGAAGATTTAGGTGGTACTGCGGTATTCTTGGCTTCAAAAGCATCCGATTTTGTTAATGGACATGTGGTTTATGTTGATGGTGGTATTTTAGCAACCATTGGTAAGCCTTCAAATGAAGAATAGTAAGTAGTAGAAGAAAGAATAAAAAGAATCGTATTTTATGGATCTTGCTGGGGAGTGAATCCAAATTCTTTTTATTCTTTTTTTAACATCAAATACCTCTGTGTTTCAGAATCTAAAATTAGTCGTATGATAAAATATAGTTTTGTTGTTGCTGTTATGGCTACCGTTTTAAGTGCATGTAGTTCATCTCCAGTTATCGAATTAACCAATGAGCTATCAGAAGCTCGAAAAGATGCTCCTGTTGTTTTAACCAGAGCCGAAATAAAGAAATTAGTTGGAGAAATACCAAGTGCAAAATTGCCGCTTGTTACTGATGAAGCTGGGAAAGCAATTGCCAGTCAGGTTGATGATATAGATCGTGATGGCAAATGGGACGAATTGGCTTTGGTTTGTGATTTTGCAGCAAAAGAAGTGAAGAAATTTAATGTAGATTTTGTTGATGCTGACAAAGCACCAAAATTTACAATTCGCACAAACGTTCGACTAGGAGAAGGAACAAAAGAGGATGGATTTAAAGGTGTTGATCAAGCAGTTTCGCCAAAAGGGTATACTGGTGTTCCTTTTAAATATCAAGCGGAAAGTGTAAGTTGGGAAAATGATATGATGGGATTCCGAAACTATTTTGATTGTAGAAATGCGAAAGATTTATTTGGAAAGCTTGCTCCAGGAATGATCATGGACAAAATTGGAACAGTTGAGAGTGGATCTTACCACGATCTTTCTGATTGGGGAATGGATGTATTGCATGTTGGCCCATCACTAGGATCAGGAGGATTAGCAATGTTTCACAAAGATTCTTTATATCGTTTGGGTTCTACAAATAAATTTGAGTTTCAAGTTATTTCAAGAGGACCGGTTCGTTCAGTTTTTGATTTGAAATTTGAGGGTTGGAATGTTGATGGAAAGATGCTAAATGCTACAGAACGAATTACGATTTGGGCTGGTAAGTATTGGTTTCAGAGTGATGTTACCGTGAATGGTTTAACCGAAGATGCAGAATTAGCAGTTGGTATTGTTACAAGCTATTTAAAGGATAATAAACCATTTTCGTTTAAGGCAAGCAAAGAATACACAGCTATAGCTACTCACGATCTTCAGTCGATGAACGATGACTATTTAGGCATGGGTATTTTGCTAAAAACTGACGAGAAGCGTAGTGAAGGTGATGCTCCGGTTTTATCTGAAAGCAAAATAAAAGGAGATCGTTGGAATCAGCCTGTTGGTCAAACACACTTTGTTAGCCAAAAAATAAGTAATAATAAGCTTGCAACACATTACTTTTTTGCCGCTTGGGAGCATGAGAATAAGAAATGGGCTCAGCAAAATAATTTTGAGGATCTATTGAAAAGTCAAGCAGAGGAATTGAGTTCTCCTGTTGTTGCAATAATCAAATAATATATTTTTTCAAACAATATAAAGTGGAATAAGTGATGAGTAATAAGGTAGTTACTTTTGGGGAAATCATGTTGCGTTTAACAACTCCTGGATATGAGCGATTCTCGCAAGCATCTGAGTTTACCGCAAGCTATGGTGGTGGAGAGGCAAACGTAGCAGTATCATTAGCAAATTATGGAATCGAATCAAGTTTCGTAACTCGCTTACCAAAAAATGATATAGCACGAGCATGTGAAATGGATTTGAAAAAGTATGGCGTAAGTACTGCCGATGTTATTTATGGTGGCGACCGATTGGGAATTTATTTTCTAGAGGTTGGAGCTGTTAGTCGCGGAAGTAAGGTAGTTTACGATCGAGCTCATTCTGCAATTGCAGAAATAGAATCGGGAATGGTCGATTGGGATAAGGTTTTTGATGGAGCGAATTGGTTCCATTGGACTGGTATTACTCCTGCTATATCACAAGGAGCCGCAGATGCTTGCCTTGAAGCGATTAAGGCTGCAAACGAAAGAGGTATTACTGTTTCTTGCGATCTAAATTACCGTAAAAACCTTTGGAATTATGGCAAGACAGCAGGCGAAGTAATGCCAGAATTAGTTGCAGGTACAGATGTGATTTTAGGGAATGAGGAAGACGCAGCAATGGTTTTAGGAATTCATCCTGAAGGTGTTGATGTAACCGGAGGTCATGTTGATGCAGAAGCATATTTGTCTGTTTCTCAGCAAATCATGAAAGAGTATCCACGTTGCAAAAAGGTAATTACAACTTTACGTGGATCAATCAATGCAAATCACAATACATGGTCGGGTGTGTTATACGATGGAGAAACTTTATTTAAAGCAAATAATACTTACCAAATTACACATATTGTAGATCGTGTTGGTGGTGGTGACTCTTTTATGGGAGGACTAATTTACGGTTTATTAACCTATCCAGAGAACGATCAGAACGCATTAAACTTCGCTGTTGCAGCTTCTTGCTTAAAGCATACGGTTTATGGCGACTACAATCAAGTTACGGTTAAAGAAGTTGAAAAATTAATGAATGGTGATGCCTCGGGTCGAGTAGCACGATAGATGAATCGATTCGAGATTTTGATATGCAATATCAAATTTGCATTTGTAAATGATCAAGTAAAATAGAGATTTTAGAGTTTGAGATTTTTCTAATATCTCACATCTAATATCTCATATCTTAAAAAAGAATGGCAAGATTTTCAAGAATTGAGGTAGCATTAAAAATGAAAGAAACGGGTATGATTCCCGTGTTCTTTCATTCAGATATAGAGATTTGCAAGAATGTATTAGCAGCTTGTTATAAAGGGGGAGCACGATTATTCGAATTTGTGAATAGAGGTGATTTTGCTCATGAAGTTTTTGGAGAGTTGATAAAATGGTCTGCAAAGGAATGTCCCGAAATGATTTTAGGTGTTGGTTCTGTAATTGATGCAGGAACAACATCATTATACCTACAATTAGGAGCTAATTTTGTGGTTTCTCCGATCCTAAATCCAGAAATGGCAAAGGTTTGTAATCGTAGAAAAGTGGCTTGGTCACCTGGTTGCGGTTCATTAACCGAAATTTCTTATGCTGAAGAATTAGGTGCAGAAGTAGTTAAAATTTTTCCTGGAGCACAAGTTGGTGGTCCTGAGTTTGTGAAAGCCGTAAAAGGTCCTTTTCCATGGTCTTCTATTATGCCTACTGGCGGCGTAAAACCAGATGAGGAGAATTTAAAGTCTTGGTTTGATGCAGGAGTTCACTGTGTTGGAATGGGATCTCAGTTAATGGTAAAAAATGAGGATGGTTCTTTTAACTATCCAAAGATTGAAGATGCTTGTATGAAGGCTTTTAAAATCATTGAAAAATTAAAATCATAAGGAGAATATTTTACAAAATTCTAGTATGAAAAAAACTCAAGTATTTTCTAAACAACTTTTAGGCATCATCTCTTGCTTCCTACTTTTTAGTTGCCAAGAAGTGAGTAAGCATAAAACTTTTAAATTAGCACACGGCCTAGATCCAACTCATCCTGTACATAATGCAATGGTATATAT
>JADGFH010000896.1 GCA_016743925.1 Labilibaculum sp. | reverse complement strand
GTGAATTTCACAATCGAAAGAGGAGAGAAGTTGGCCTTTGTAGGAAAGAATGGAGAAGGGAAATCGACTCTTGTGAAAGCCATTATGGAAGAAATTAAGCATAGTGGAACATTAACATTGGGTCACAATACCATGATTGGTTACTTTGCTCAAAATCAGGCTGCTTTAATGGATGATAACCTAACGGTTTTTCAAACGATCGATGAGGTTGCAAAAGGAGACGTAAGAACAAAAATTAAAGATATACTAGGTGCTTTCATGTTTGGTGGTGATAATTCTACCAAAAAGGTGAAGATCCTTTCAGGAGGGGAGAAAACTCGTTTGGCAATGATTAAATTATTATTGGAGCCAGTGAATTTGTTAATCCTCGATGAGCCAACGAATCATTTAGATATGAAAACCAAAGATATTTTAAAGGCGGCTTTGCAAGAATTCGATGGTACGCTTATCTTGGTTTCTCACGATCGTGATTTCCTTGATGGATTGGCCGAAAAAGTTTATGAATTCGGCAATAAAAAAGTAAAAGAGCACCTTGGTGATATCTATTCTTTCTTGAGTAAAAAGAAAATGGATAATCTTAAGGAATTGGAAAGAAAGAAATAAGCCAGTTTGATATAGGAATAAAAAAAGAGATACAATATTGTATCTCTTTTTTTATCGACTATAATTCTATTGCTTTAACCAGGAAACAACCTTTTCACTATTAGGCTTGTCTCTAGGAGATAACATATCTACCAATTTTCCATTTTCGTCAATTAAGTATTTCTGAAAGTTCCATTTTACTTTGGAATCCATAAGACCATTTTCAGATTTTTGGGTAAGCCAAGTATACAAGGGATGTATATCATCTCCTTTAACTGATATTTTTGACATCATTGGAAAAGTCACTCCGTAATTTTCACTACAAAATTCTTTAATCTCTTGATCCGTTCCTGGTTCTTGCCATAGGAAATTGTTAGCTGGGAAGCCTACAATTACAAAACCTTGATCTTGGTATTCTTTGTACAAAGCTTCTAATAATTCGTATTGAGGAGTTAAACCGCATTTGGAAGCGGTGTTTACTACCATTACTTTTTTTCCTTTTAAATCAGCAAAATTGAAGTTCGTACCATCAATCGCTTTTACCGTGAATTGATGAATTCCGTTTTGTGCTTTTGCAGTAAATGCAACAAAAACGAATAAGGCTATAATTGTAAATGCTTTTTTCATGATTTTACTATTTATAAATGATTAACCACTTAAACCTTTTTTTTGTTGAGATGTCAATTCATTTAAGCATCAATACGATAAATGCTATTTAGTTGGCTTTCTTCAATAAATGCAGGCGTATTTCGAAGAAGGAAATTTCGAATTCGTTTAAAATACTTCCAGTGTGCAACATTTCCAATCCAATAAGAGCCGAATATTATCCGTTTTACTTTGCTGTATCTTTTTTTCTGAAAGGAATCGAATGCATGTTCAGGAGTTTGGCCTTTTTGTAATTCTTGAACCAATGTGTAAGCATCTTCAACCGCTTGAGCTCCTCCTTGCCCTAAATTGGGTGTTGCAGCATGAGCAGCATCACCGATCAAACAAATTTTTGATTGATGCCATTTTTTTGCTCCTGGTAAATCATGTAAATCTGTTCTGCGAATCATGAAATCAGGCGTTGCTTCGATTAGTTCTTGCACAGGACCTTTAAAATCTTTGAATTCCTCTTTCAAGTATTTCTTAATATCTTTTGTTTCATCAATACCATTTTCAGGAGCTGTTTTAACAGCAAACCAATAGATTTGCTCATCAGCCATTTCTGCTAGACCGAAACGCGACTGATTGCCCCAGAGTTCAAGAGTTGCATTTTTCCATTGATCTGGTAACGTATGAGTAACCAAACCTCTCCAACAAGTCTGACCTGAATATCTAAATGGAATCTCAGGATAAATTTCTTGTCTAACACGGGAATTTGCACCATCAGCTCCAATTACAAAATCAGCTTCAACAACAGTTTCATCTGCAAAATATAGAAGCACTTTACCTTCTTTTTCTTCTAATGAAACAAGAGCTTTGTTTAAAAGTACCTTTTCAGGATTTACAAAGGAATAGAGCACTTGTTGAAGTCTCGCACGATGGACAGCTACAATTGATGAGCCAAATTTTGCTTTAATTTTTTTCAGATTTAAACCATGAATTAGGTTTAGATTTTCATCTGTGATATCAACCTTTTCCAATTCGATACCAGCATTTTTTACGGCATGATTTACGCCTAACTTGTCAAATACTTGCATGGCATTAGGTGCCATCCATATGCCAGCTCCATATGGTTTTAATTCGGGAGCCGCTTCGTAAACGGTAAAGTCGATTCCTGCTTGTTCCATCGCAATTGCCGCAGTTAAACCAGCAATTCCACCTCCAATAATAATTCCTTTTTTCATATTTTACAGATAAAAAGAT